>CAMDCJ010000063.1 GCA_945890035.1 Rickettsia typhi | reverse complement strand
TATTTTGATTTTTGAGATTATAAGCAATTTTTCCGATCGTGGTGGTTTTGCCGGCGCCATTGACTCCGTTAAAGATAATTACTTGAGGTTTTTTGGCAGAATCAAGATCAATTTTTCCTTCGCACGGCTTTAAAATTTTTTCAATTTCTTCGGCTAAAAATTCTTTAATAAATTTTTCATCAATATTTTTTTCAAACTTTTTTTGGCGTAAATTATTGATTATTTCTCGGGCAAAATCACTGCCTAAATCGCTGGTTATAAGAATTTCTTCAAACTCTTCTAGGGTTAGAGAGTCAAGCTTTTTGTGAGTAAAAATTTGAGTAATTGCTTGAGATAATTTTTGCGAACTATTTTTTAATTGGTCGCTAATTTTGGATTTTGAAAATAAGTTAAAAAATGACATTTTTATTTTTAATTTATAAGTAATTTTCTGGATTGACGGCGTCGCGTCCTTTCCTTAAGCCAAAATATAATTGTGGAAATTTTACTTTGCCAGAATTTCCTACATTGCCAATTTTTTGACCTTTGCTAATTTTTTGTCCAATCTCCACCGCAGAATTTTTAAGATGCGCATAAGCGGAAATCCAGCCTCCCGAATGTTTGACAATTACTAAATTGCCATAACCCTTTAGCTCGCTTCCAACATAAGCGACGATGCCATCTTCGGAAGAGCCTACGGTTTGACCATCGCTAGCTTTAATATTGATGCCGTCATTGTAAAGCCCCGCACTTTTTGGCCCGAATTTTGAAATAACTTCGCCACGAACTGGCCAAGAAAATCGATTAGTTTTATTGGCAATTTTTTTGATGGAATCTTTGTCGATTGGCTTATTGATACTTAATTTTGTTTCGACAATTTCATTTTTGGATGGATTTATAATATTTTGAGCAGTTCGCGAAGAATCATTCTTTTTTTGATGCTCCAAAGCCCTTACTTCAGAAGGCTTAAAGCCATATTTTTCAATTTCTTTAGAATTTTTCTTTTCAACAATTTCTTTGGCTTTTTCTTCAGAAGGTTTAAAAGTACTTTTTTCTTTTTTAGTTTTAGATTCTAAAGCTAATTGAGGATTTTTTTCGGATTTTTTAGTGTCAATTTTTTTATCATTGTCGACAATTGCTTCGTTTGATTCAGATTTTTTATTTTTATCTTTAACAATTTTAATTTTATCTCCCGGATAAATCGGATAAGGAAATTTTAAATTATTAAGAGCGATTAAATCATTAACCTTCATGTCATACATTCGTGAAATCGAGTAAAGAGTTTCGCCTTCGCGTGATTCATGATAATTCGGGAATGGAATTTTTATAGCGCTTCCAGCCTTCAAAGCGTAAGGCGGTTCAAGATTATTTGCATCAATTAAATCGCGCAAAGGAATGTCATTTTTTTTGGCAATAGAATAAAGGGTCTCACCTTGTTGAACAATAACCGCATCTTTAGTGATTTCTTTTTCAGAAGAAATATCTTTTTTATCTAATTTAACAACTTCTTTTTCAGAAGAAATATCTTTTTTATCTGCTTTCTTTTGAACAATATTGCGATATTTTTCTTGATTAAATTGATTGTTTTTGTTGAACTTAACGCTACTACGATTAATGATTTTAGCTGGCTCTTGTAAACATGAAGTAGAAAATAATATTAATATGAATAATAAAAATTTATTGTAAAATATTGGTGTTAAGATATTCATTTTTTCTAAAGAAATTTAATTAAACCTAATCATAGTTTATAACAAATGTTTAATTTATCAATTATCACTTTCAATTAAATAGATATGGAAATTTTTATCACTCTAAGTATGTTTATTCAAGTCTTTTTTATCATTCTATTTGGCTTGATAATGGGCAGTTTTATTAGCTTGGTGAGTCATCGCTTGGTTTCGAAAGAAGCGATGCTTTTGACGCGCTCAAAGTGCGTTCATTGCAATTCCAAATTAAAAATCCGTTCTTTGGTGCCAATTTTTTCATGGATTATGCAACGCGGAAAATGCTTAAATTGTTCAAAAAAAATATCGATTCGCTATCCATTAATTGAGTTTTTTTGTGCACTAGGATTTCTTTTAACATTTATTGCGCTTGATTATAAAGTTGACATTAAATTTATGTTTTATTTGGCGATATTCGTAACGATGTTCATAATGGTGGTAGTTGATTTGGAGCATTATTTTATTCCAGATATTTTACAATTTATTTTAGTATTTTTAGTTACTATGCTGACAATTCACAATGGCGGTTTGAACTCAATTTATGATGGATTAAGACCAGCGCTAGCTTTTGTGGCATTTGGTTTTGCGATATGGATTTTCTTTTATTACTCGGCGGGCATTGATGGAATTGGCATCGATGATTTTAAATTTTTTATGATTGCTGGTTTTATGCTTAGTTTAAATAATTTTATTTTATTTATGTTTTTAAGTGGTATGATCGGAGCATTATTCGGCGCCGTTTGGCAAAAATTAAAAAAAGACGAAACATTTCCCTTTGCGCCAGCGATTTGTTTATCAGCTTACCTTTGTTTGTTAATAGGTAAGCCGGTTATATATTAATCAATTTGATGAAAAAAATTTTTATAAATTCGCAAAATGAAATGATTGATTTTGTGAAAGAGGTGGCGAATTCAATTAATGATAATAAAGTAGTTGCACTCTACGGTAATCTTGGAGTTGGTAAAAGTTTTTTTGCTAAAAATTTTATTAATTTTTTGCAGGAAATTCCCAGTGAAGTTTTGAGTCCAACTTTTAATATTGTTTATTCTTATAAAACTAAAAAAGGTGAAATTTTTCACTTTGATTTATATCGCATAAAACATGAAGAAGAGCTTGAAAATATTGGTTTCTTCGAGGTGATAAAAAATCATATTATCTTAATCGAGTGGCCACAAATTTCTGAAAAATATTTACCAAAAAATTGCTTAAAAATTACCATAAAAAATGTTATTAACCATCACGAAGAAGCGCGTGAAATAATTATAGAAAATGTCGAATAAATTTAGTTTTAATGCAGGTCCAGAGTCTGTTGGGACGAGGCTTGATAAATTTTTAGCCCAAGAATTTGTAAAAATAAAACCTGAAATTACGCGAACTAAAATTCAAAATTTTATTGCGCAAAAATTAGTAAAAAATTCACAAAATCTAATTTTAGAAAATGATTCTTATAAAATTAAAATTAATGATGAAATTTTTGTTGAAGTTCCGCAAGTTGAGCCATCGCATCTCAAGGCCAAAGAAATTTATTTTGAAATAGTTTACGAAGATAATGATTTGATGGTTGTCAACAAGCCGAGTGGCTTGACTGTTCATCCGGGGTCGGGTAATCAAGAAAATACTTTGGTTAACGGATTGTTGTTTTCGCATCGTGATAAATTATCGACAATTAGTGGCGAAATGCGTTTGGGAATTGTCCATCGTCTCGACAAAGATACGAGCGGATTGATGATTGTTGCTAAAAATGATTTAACACATCAACTGTTGAGCAATATGCTTCGAGACCGTGAAATTAAGCGTCAATATTTGACATTTATTTACGGAGTTTTTGACCCAAAGCGCGGAGTGATTAACAAAAATATTATTCGTCACCACAGCAATCGTTTAAAAATGACGATTTGTAAAAGTGCGGGCAGGGTGGCGATTACTAATTATGATACTAAAGAAATATTTTTAGATGGCTTTGTAAGTCTTGTTGAGTGTAGGCTTGAAACCGGCAGAACTCATCAAATTCGTGTGCATTTTGAGTCGCAAAAACATTCAATTATTGGTGATCAAACCTATAATTCTTGTAAAAAAATGTTGCCAAAAAATGCTAGCGAAAATTTGAGAAAATTGTTGGAAAATTTTTCAAGACAAGCTTTGCACTCCTACAAAATAGGCTTCACGCATCCAATTTCTAAACAAGAAATTGCACTCGAAATTCCTTTGCCAAAAGATTTGCAAGAACTTTACGAAGCTTTAAAAAATGTTACAGCATAAATCAAAAATAATTGTAATTTCGGGGGCGACCGCATCAGGTAAATCAAGGGTCGCAATCGAAGTTGCAAAAATTTTTAATGGCGCAATAATCAATGCCGACGCTTTGCAAATCTATCGCGATTTACCAATTTTATCAGCACAACCAACAGCAGAAAACCTTATTGAAGTCGAACATTTTTTGTACGGAATTTTGCCGGCCAATGAAAAAATTTCAGTGGGAATTTGGCTAAAAATGGTTGCCGAAATTGTGAAAAAAATTCAACAAGAAAACAAAATTCCAATCATCGTTGGTGGCAATGGTATGTATATCTCAAGGCTCATCAACGGTATTAGCGAAATTCCTGAGATTGATGAAAAATTTCGCCTTCAAGCGCAAAATTTATATGCAGAAATTGGACATCAAAAATTTCAAGAAAATTTTGGTAGTGCAAAAATTATTGATAAGCAAAAATTATTGCGCGCTTGCGAAGTTTTTTTACAAACCGGCAAAAAGATTGAATTTTTTCAACAACAACCTCCAAAAAAAGCTTTAGAAAATCAGCAATTTATTCACTTAAATTTGAATCTTCCGCGTCAAGAAATTTACCAAAATTGTAATGAAAGATTTACAAAAATGTTAGAAAATAATGCGCTAAATGAAGTTAAAAATTATTTAAAAAATATTAATGATTTAAGTTCCCCAATAGTCAATACTCTAGGATTCAAAGAAATATTAGAATTTTTAAATAATAAAATTACTCTGGATGAAATGCAAAGTCTTGCATCGCAAAAAACACGCAATTATGCTAAAAGACAACTTACTTGGTTTCGTCATCAATTTGATGATATTATTTTTTGTGAGAATGAAGAAGAAATTTTTAAATATTTAAAAAATAACAATTTATTTGAAAATGAAATATAGCGATTCGGGGGTTGTAATTAGCGTTAAAAAATATGGCGAAAAATCCGCGATTCTCAAGGTTTTTAGCGAGAATTACGGAGTTTATCGAGGATTTATAAAATATGTTTCTTCGAAAAAAAATAATGCAATTTTGCAAATCGGTAATTTGATCACTTTTGATTATGTGGCAAGGCTTGAAGATGGTTTAGGAAGTTTTTTAAATCTTGATTTGGCGGAAAATAATTGTTCAAGATTTATGCTTGATAAATTGCGGATAAATTGTGCAAAATCAATAATATCAATGATTGATGACTATTTTTTAGAGCGCGAACCTTTCGATTTTTTATATAAAAATTGTTTAGAATTTTTGCAAAATTTGGGCGATGTTCGCGCTTCGAATCAACAAATTATTGCGGAATATATAAAATTAGAATTGATGATTCTCGAAAGTCTTGGTTATGGCATTGATTTTTCATGTTGCGTCGTAACAAATTCGAGAGTTAATTTGGCTTTTGTTTCGCCAAAATCAGCCCACGCGGTGTCGATGGAGGCGGGTGAAAAATATTCGCATAAACTTCTTAAATTACCTAATTTTTTACTTGAAGAACAATCGCAAAATATTGAAAATCATCAATTGATTGATGGCTTAAAATTGAGTGGATTTTTCTTAAAAAAATTCTTGTTCATTGATGATTTTGATAAAAACAAACAACAAAATTCTCTTTATCGCAACAATATAATCAATGGTTTGAAGGCTAATAAATTAGCAAATTAATTCAAAAGTGCCATTTTGAGTGTTGAAAGCGGAGATGTCGCCAGTTTCAACATCAAATTGCCATCCAAAAATTTTCAATTTATTTTTTGCAATGCGCTCTTTAATGTAGGGATATGTAAGTAAGTTATTAAGAGAAATAACCAGCGATTCCTTCTCAAAAGCTGATTCTTGCTCATCGAGCGTTTTATCTTTGAGTTGTTTTTTTACAACATCGCGCGCTTCGGAAGCAATTGAAAGCCACACTTTCATAGTGTCGGAAACGTTCCCTTTGAAGGCAACGAAATCATCGGACATAATTAATTTTGTGCTAGTGCATCGAGCGTTATTTAAGACTAAAATACTTTCGACTCCAAGATTAACAACTGCATATTCAATGGCAGATAAAATACCGCTAATTCCTTCAGTCTTATATTTCGGAACCATCCCGCCGACATTGTTTAAAATGAAAAATTCTCCCGGATTTGCTGAAAAAATTTCGGATGGAGAAATTGGTAAATCGCAAGAAGAAATAACTAAAGTTGAAGGTTTTTGTTTTTGTTCGACAAGATGTCTAATTACATCGCGTTTTCTGTCAAAAGTTGTGACTTTAAAAGTGCGAAAGCCAGAAACTAGGCGGTTTAAATCGGTCATAGTGTTTTTAAATTGAATTTTTTTTAATTAAATTAAAGCTTATTTTTTTTAAAAAAAATCGCAAGCAAAAATATAAATCTAATTTTGTAAAAATTAATATTTATAGAAATCTTTATCTTGATTGAAAATAAATTCTAAAATACAATTAACAGTCATTTCTTTAAAAAAATAATATAAAATTTGAGCGAGCAAAAATTTAAAATACATTCTAAATACAAGCCGGCGGGCGATCAACCGCAAGCAATTGAAAAATTAGTGGCGGGCTTAAGCGCGAAAAAAAATGATCAAATTTTGCTTGGAATTACGGGCTCGGGTAAAACTTTTACCATGGCGAATATAATCGAGCAAACACAGCGTCCAACCCTGATAATGGCGCATAACAAAACTCTGGCGGCACAACTTTACGGTGAAATGAAAGAATTTTTTCCCGAAAATGAAATTGGCTATTTCGTTTCTTTTTATGATTATTATCAGCCCGAAGCTTATGTTGCTAAGACCGATACATTTATTGAAAAAGATAGTTCGATAAATGAACAAATTGATAGACTGCGCCACAACGCCACTAGGTCTCTTTTCGAAAGACGCGACACTATAATTATTGCTTCAGTTTCTTGTATTTACGGTATCGGATCGCCTCAATATTATTCGCAAATGGTCCTTCGATTAAAAGTCGGCGAGCAAATTAATCGTCAAAAATTAATAATGCGCTTGATCGATATGCAATACACTCGCAACGATTTTGATTTTGAAAGATGTAATTTTCGCGTGCAGGGCGATGTGGTTGATATTTTCCCCTCGCACTTAGATGACAAAGCTTGGAGAATCTCGATGTTTGGCGACGAAATTGACGAAATAACTGAATTTGATCCACTTACCGGCGAAACATTTTGCAAAATTAACAATGTTTCGATTTATCCTTCTTCGCATTATGTAGCGCCCGCCGAGGTTGTACAAAAAGCTTTAGCGAATATTAAAAATGATTTAAATTTAAGATTGCTCGAACTGGAAAAGGCTGGCAAAATTGTTGAAATGCAAAGGCTTAATCAGCGCGCAACTTACGATATGGAATTAATGGTTTCGCTTGGAAGTTGCAAAGGAATCGAAAATTATTCACGCTATTTGACGGGCAGGGAGGCTGGTTCGCCACCTCCGACTCTTTTTGAGTATCTGCCTCAAGATGCACTTCTTTTTGTTGATGAGAGTCATGTTTCGGTTCCGCAAATTGATGGCATGTCGAAAGGCGACTTTGCGCGAAAATCAGTTTTGGTTGAACATGGTTTTCGGTTGCCGAGCGCTCTTGATAATCGTCCTTTAAAATTTGCCGAATGGGAAAATTTTAAACCACAAACTATTTATGTTTCGGCGACTCCGAGTAAATATGAAATGCAAAAAACCGATGGCGAAATTGTCGAGCAAATTATTCGTCCGACCGGTCTTCTTGATCCAGTTTGCGAAATCAGAAGTGCTAAAAATCAAATTGTAGATTTAATTGAAGAAGTAAAAAAAACTCGCGAAAAAGGCTTTAGAACTTTAGTTACAACGCTCACGAAAAAAATGGCGGAAGATTTAGCGGATTATTTTGCGGATGTTGGCATTAATGTTGTTTATATGCATTCCGATGTTGATACTCTTGATCGTATCGAGATTATCCAAAATTTGCGTCGCGGAAAACATGATTGCCTAATTGGCGTAAATCTTTTACGAGAAGGTTTGGATATTCCTGAATGCGCATTGGTGGCGATTCTTGATGCCGATAAAGAAGGTTTTTTGCGCAATGAAACCTCATTAATTCAAACTATCGGTCGCGCCGCCAGAAATTCTGAAAGCAAAGTAATTTTATATGCCGATAAAGAAACTAAGTCAATTGTTAAAGCTTTAGCGGAAACTTCGCGAAGACGCTCAATTCAAATCGCGCACAATAAAATACACAATATAACCCCAACAACTACTTACAAAGCAATCACTTCAGCGCTAGAAAATCTTTATAGCAAAAAGAAAGATGACGCGTCTAGGAAGGCCGTTAAAGATTTAAAGAAAGAAGATATTGATAAGCTGAAAAGAGAGATGTTGGAGGCTGCTACGGAGCTTGACTTCGAAAAGGCGGCGACTCTTCGAGACCAAATTAAGAGTTATGAAAAAATCATGCTCTTATAATTAAGAAGCTTTATTAGCTCTTTTTTTGCGAGTTTTTACTTCCCCTAATTTTTT
>CAMDCJ010000062.1 GCA_945890035.1 Rickettsia typhi | reverse complement strand
TTGGCAATTAAAAATATTAGTAAAAAATGGCAGATGCCAGTTCCAAACTGGAGCTTGATTATTGGACAATTGGATATATTTTTTACAGGTAGGCTGAAATTGCATTTAGCCTAGGAAAAGGATTTGACACGGAATTTAGGACACTCCCTCGATATCTTTTCTGCGCAAATAGCCTCAATAGTAAAAGAGGGTTCACAGATTCATATAAAACCTTGTGCGCGGGGGGCTCTGATGTTAGATACAAGCGAGGTTGCTAAAAAAGATACTCATTATGCTTTACCACAAAAAGACATAACATTAAGAAGAATATTAGAGTTTTGTCATAATCTTGCCGATCAAGTTAAAAAGGAAATTAATGAACCAATTGAAAATTTAAATAAAATAATTATAAAATACGAAGCTCTCAAAGAAGAAGAGCCGATAGATTATAGTAAAATTAATGAATTTACAAAGCAAGCCAAGCTCCTTGGTTTTAATATAACTATAAATGATATTTTAGCTTAAGATGAGCATGGCAACAAATATGAATTTAATCTTGATGGTAGCGTAGAAAAAAAATCACATTTAATAGATTCAGATGTATTAAAAGACAAATATTCAACAACGATACCATCAGAAAAATTTCAACAAGAATTATCAAAAATTCAAAAACCAGAATTTGATTATCTAAAACATCTTCTAGATCCAAAAAAATTATTTAAAGATAGTTCGGAACTGCGGGATGAAACTTCAAATCGACTCGATGTTAAAAAAATTAAAAATCTAGTAGATTTATTTCCGACTAAAGAATCTAGAGCACTCGATGAAGAAGCGCAAAACACACAAAAAAGTAAAATGCTTTCGGGCCTAGTTACTTTAAGAAATATTTTAGATGGTTATAAGAAAAGCGATAATAGTTATTTTTTTTCTTAAAATTTGATAAAAAATTTAAAGAAAAAAATGGAGAAAGTTTTGAAGATTTTTTTTATACTAAAGAAAATTCATTAAATCGTTTCTCTAATTTTTTTGGAAAAAAAAATGAACCAAGAAAAATTAAAGATGAATTTATACAAGAAAAGCCAATATTAGATACGATAATAAGTAGAATAAAATACAAAGAACAATTACAATACAAAAATCTCGATAAAACTCCCTTGGCAATATTAAATAAAGTCCTAAAAAAACTCTTTTCAATAGAGGAGGTCGTTACGGAAGAAAAAAAGGTAAAAAAAATTAAAAAATTATTAACTCCAACAACATTATTCTCCTCCCCCTCAAGAGTATTCCCTCATAATATTCCAAATATAAAAAATGGTTCTGGAGAAAATTTAGCTGAAATTTTATATCAATTTAGCGAAGAAATTTTTGAAATAGCCCTTGACAGTAAACCAAAATTTCTTGAAAAGATTATGGAAATAGGTAGTGAAAACACCCCTCTTCTTCAAAAAATAGCTTTAAAAAATGATAAAGAATTATTATTGAAGATTTTAAGAAAATATCAAGAAACTCATATTGGTGTAGATGATATATAGGGCTCAAGGGCCTTAAGCGACATTGTTTTTAAGCATAATTTGGTGTATCATATTGCATCGGCAAATAATGCAGATCTCTTAAAAACAATTATCCCAATGTTGGGTTCTCAAGCTAAAACATATTTCGCAAAAACATATACTGATCTGAAGCATACAATCCTAATTCAAGCTTGCTCAAAAGGTCATACCGCAATCGTTCAAACTTTGATTGATGCGGGTGCTGATTTGAATCAGGGCGACAAAGATGAAGCGACCCCACTTCATGTTGCTTGCGATAATGGGAATATCGAAATCGTTAAAGCTTTGATTGTAGGAGGATCTGATGGAAATAAAGCTGATGTAAATAAAGCCCGCACATCAGATGGATCGACCCCTCTTCATATAGCTTGCAAAAGGGGTTTTACTGAAGTCGCTCAAGCTTTATTTGAAGCTGGTGCGAATGTTGATTGTTTAAAACAAGGAGGTTTATTATTTGGTTATCGTAACACTATAAACGAAAAATTAATAAATAATAAACCAGAAGAAACAATAAATTTAATTAAAAAATTTATCGATCCAGAAGAAATAAAAAAGAGAGATGAGAGGTTGAAAAATATAAATAAACCCCATAGTGATACGACTTCTCCATCAGGTGAAACTTTAGGTGGAATGCAGGTGGGCGGGTTCCAAGCTAGAAGATAATCACCCCCCCTGTAAGCTTTTTGATTTTAATGGTTTTGCTCTTTAATTTAGGGTTAAGTTCAACAATAAATTAAGGAGTTTATAAGCCTTCAGGTTATCCATCGTTATCAAAAAACCAAAAGCAAGAAATTATTGCTAGAATAAAAAAATGGCAAAATATTTAACCCTGATAATTTTTAGCTTTATTAATTAAAAGAAAATCGGCTAGAACGCATGCCATCATGGCTTCACCAACTGGAACGGCGCGAATTCCAACGCAAGGATCGTGACGGCCTTTGGTAATAATTTCACAATTATTGCCATTAATATCGACAGTTTTTCGAGGAATTAAAATTGAGCTGGTGGGCTTTACTGCAAAGCGAACCACCAAATCTTGTCCCGAAGAAATTCCGCCAATCACTCCGCCAGAATTATTTGAAGAGAATTTAATTTTACCATTTTCATTAAACATTTCATCGGCAACTTGAGAGCCTCTAAGCTCTGCGCTCGCCATACCAAAGCCAATTTCAACACCTTTAACCGCATTAATTGACATCATGGCGCTCGCAAGTCGCGCATCTAATTTGTCATAGATTGGCTCTCCCAAGCCAATCGGCACATTGCGCGCAACTATTTCAACAATTGCTCCGACTGAATCGCCTTTTTTGCGAATATCGAGCAAGTAATCGCTAAATTCGCCGACGGCTTTTTTGTCGGGACAAAATAATTCGTTATTATTAATTTCGTTGAAATCAATCGAATTATAATCAATTTTTTTCTCGCCAATTTGCGAAATATAGCCAAAAATTTCAATATTATTTTTCTCAGTAATTTTTCGTGCGATTGCTCCTGCGCCAACGCGCATTGCGGTTTCGCGCGCCGAAGAACGGCCACCGCCACGATAATCACGAATGCCATATTTTTTGAAATAAGTGTAATCGGCGTGAGAAGGGCGAAATTTATCTTTTATGTCACCGTAATCTTGTGATTTTTGATCTTGATTATGAATTAACAAAGCGATTGGCGTGCCTGTCGTCTTGCCTTCAAACACTCCTGACAAAATTTTCACCTCATCACTTTCTTGCCTTTGAGTGGTAAATTTTGATTGCCCCGGTCGGCGTTTATCAAGATATTTTTGAATATCTAATTCATTTAAATCGAGTAATGAAGGACAGCCATCAACAACACAGCCAATTGCTTCACCATGACTTTCGCCAAATGTTGTAAAGTTAAAAATATTGCCAAATTTATTCATAAATTATTTATTAAGAATTAAAACAGGATTTTTTGAAAAAATTAAATGATTACCTTCATCTTTGACTAGCAATTCGCCGGCACTAATTGTGCCGATTTCTGAATTTGTAAAAACTTCTTGTAAAACAACTTCCTCATCATTTGGGTGAAAAGCCTTCTTGGCGTTGATATGGTAGATTTTTCCATCATCATGTTTAATGTTGATTCGCGGATTAATCATAACTTTTTCGGCATTAAGAGTTTTTTGTTTATCATTTAATTGGCTTATGATTGTAACGGTGCGCTTCTTTTCAAAAAAGTTAGAAAAGTAAAAACTCACCGAAATATAAATCAAAAAATAACACAAAAAAGTTAATATTTTGCGCAAGCGAAAATAATTATTAAAGTCATTTAAAATTACTTGAATTTCTGATTCTTTCATAATTAAAAATTAATCCAATTTTTTTTCTAAAATCACCGCACAGGAATAAACATCCTCATAGATTTTTATTTTGTCAATTTCAACTCGAGCAAATGAAATCAAGTCTTGAGAGCAAATCATTTCTAAAATATCCTTCGCCAAACATTCTATTAAATTATATTTTTTTGTGGCGACAATTTGCTTAATATTTTTATAAATAATGTCATAATCGAGAGTATCTTTTAAATCATCGCTCGCACATGATTTTTCGTTCAAAGTTTCGACTTCAATATTGATAATTAACTTGCGATTAAAAGTTTTTTCCCAATCATAAACTCCAATATTGCATTCAATTTCTAGATTTTTAATTTTTATAATCACTTTTTTAAAAAAAACTTGCATGACAAAAGAAATAGCCTAAAAAACTATAAAAAAATTTTTTTAAATTTGTAGTAAAATTTTAAAAATATACCATTTTAATTTGAAAATCGAAAGATAAAGTTAGATTTCAAAATGCTATATTTCTATTTTTTTAAATTAAATTTGTATAACATAAAATGAATAAAATTATCGATATAAATCAATATCGTCAAAATAACAAAAAAGATTCAAAAAAAATGTTGTTCTTATCGATTATAATTGGGCTTTCAATTGGTTTAATTTTGTGGAAATATTTTGTTGAAAATATTGCAAATTATGATGTAAAAATTCCACAATCATTAAATATAAAATTTAATGATAAACAGCCAGTTGGCATGACTACAGCCCAAGTTGCCATTGAGTTTGAGAATTTCGATGATAAACCAATTTTGCTTTATATTTATACAACTTGGTGCGGAGTTTGTTCGAAAAATTTTGAAGTTTTTAATGAAATTTCTCGTGAATTTCAAAATACTGATTTGAAAGTTATGGCATTAGCAATCGATCGCAACCTAGAGAAGCAAAAGCTTAGCAATTACTTAAATAATTTTGGCGATGTTTATTTTCAACCAAATTATTTGCTTTTCAAAGATGGTTTTATTGAATTTTTACTTAAGAAAAATATTAAATATTCTGGGCATATTCCTTTTACGGCGCTAATTAGCCGTAATGGCGAGGTCATCACCAAATATACTGGCGTAAAAAATAAAAATTATTTACGCAATAGAATTATTAAAGAACTTTATCCGCATTAATAAAATGAGTTTTAAAAGCAAAGAAACAATACAAATTTTTGATACATTAACTAACAAAATACAAGAATTAAAAACTCTCGAAGAAAATGTTTTAAAAATGTATGTTTGTGGTCCGACGGTTTACGACCGTCCGCATCTCGGCAATGCTCGCTCAATTGTAGTTTACGATTTATTCTATCGTTTTTTTTTACAAATTTTTGATAAAGTAACTTATGTTCGTAACATCACCGATGTTGATGATAAAATCAATCAATCTGCCAAAGAGCAAAATATTTCAATTCAAGAATTAACGCAAAAAATTTTACAATTTTTTTACGATGATATCAACGCTCTCAATGTTTTAAAGCCAACATTTGAGCCAAAAGTTACCGAAAATATACCTGAAATTATTCAAATTATTCAAAAACTTATCGACAATAATAACGCTTATATCCAAGACGGACATGTTTTGTTCGATGTTTCTTCTTACAAAGATTACGGCAAATTATCTAATCGTAAAATCGATGAATTAATTTCGGGCGCGCGAATCGAAATTGCCGATTACAAAAAAAATCCTTTAGATTTTGTGTTGTGGAAGCCAGCTTCGCCGAATGATGATATTTCTTCAATATTCGCAAGCCCATGGGGCGAGGGGCGTCCCGGTTGGCATATCGAATGTTCGGCGATGAGTTTTAAATTTCTCGGCGAAAATTTTGATATTCACGGCGGTGGTGCGGATTTACAATTTCCTCATCACGAAAATGAAATTGCTCAAAGTTGTTCTGCCCATCGTGGCTCTAGTTACGCCTCATATTGGATTCATAATGGTTTTTTAACCGTCGATGGTGAGAAAATGAGTAAATCTTTAAAAAATTTTATTACCGTTGATGATTTAATTAAGGCTGGAATTAATGGCTCTACAATCAGACTTATGTTGCTTTCAAGCCATTATCGCAAACCATTCGATTTTAATCAAAAAGCTTTACAAGATTCGCAAAAAACTCTCGAAAAATTTCATGAAATTTTCAATGAAGAATCTCTCGATAAAATTTTAGAAAATCAATCAAATAAACCTTCGCCAGAAATTTTAAATTTTCTTGCCGATGATTTAAATTTCTCAAAAGTTTTAGCCTTTCTGCATCTACAATTAAAAGCACTTAAAGAAAATAAAAGCCAACAAAAATTAATTGATTTTATTATAAATTTAAAATTCTTAGGTATTTTTGACAAAAAATTTATTAAAAATAATATTGATAAATCGACTTTTAATATTGCATCCGCTTCAGAAAATAAATCATTAGAAAATAATGCAAAAATTGATATAAATTTTATTGAAAACCAAATCGCTTTGCGTCAAAAATATAAAAGTGAAAAAAACTTTGCTAAGGCCGATGAAATCCGTCTCAAGCTTAGTGAATTAGGGGTTGCGATTGAAGATAAACCCAACTCTATCACTACTTTTACCATTAAATAATGTTTGATTTTGTTAAGTAATTTTAATTTAACTAATTAACAAACAATAATCGATTGACTAATAAAATATTTCTAGTTATTTTTAAGAAATATATAAAAATTTTAAATTAATTATAGGATTAATTAGTTATGCTTGGACAATTCTCAACCGTTATGTATAATCATATGATATACTACCCCTATGCGCAACCAGTTTATCCTCAACCTGTACCGAGCTATTCTCATATTCAATATCACTCGCCACCTTATTCACTACCACCACCATATCCGGTTATGCAACAGCCTCAATATTGTGAGCAACTAGTCCATCAACCAGTTCACATTTCTCAGCCTTGTTATGTATCTTCCTTAACAGCAGCACCAATTACAACCTATTCTCAACATCAATATTGGGCAGGGCATGCAATGCCATATCAGCCTTATTCCTACCCCTGCATGCCAGCATCAATGATAACCTATGTGCACCCTCAATGGGAAACGGGATTTCAGCAAGCCCCCATAAATTATACTTTCGAACATTCACCACAAGTTACTTCAAATAGAGAGCCTACTTCTGCTCCTTTTTCATTTGATAATCCAACTGCTCCTTTTAATAATCCTTTTCAAATGCAGCAGCAACCACAAAGACAAATAACGGAACAACAACCCGAAGAAAAAAAATCCAAAATTTACTATTTCGATATGAATAATGATAATAAGCCTGATAAAATTATTTTTGATCTTGAAGAAATGAGTAAAGCAAGAGTGAAACCTTTGTTTATTGATTATTTTAAGAAGAGTAATAATTTTATTGAAACTAGTAAAGGTCAAGAAGAAAGATATACTGAAGCTTTAGTTTTTGAACAAAAAATTAAAGAAATAGGGCGTTTTTTCGATGAAATTCGTTTGGAACAATTAAGCAAACCTGAAGAATTATTAAAATTAACAGAGAAGATTAATGGCAAAGCCGTATTAAAAGAATCTACTGGCACCACACTTAATAAAATTATTGAAATACTTAAAAATAATAAAGAAAATCCAAGTTTTATAGAAAGTATTAAGGAGACACTTAATGAGGGTATTGCTCTCCGAAATAAATCTGATCATCGTGCAAATCAATTGCGAATTGCACTTATTCAAGATAATTTGGCGAAAGAAGAAGCTGGGCAAATAGCAAAAGCTATTAGTATTTTGGATAATCAATTTATATCTCAATCAAAGCCTACCAGATCAGTTTCAGAACATATAGATAAATTATTTAAGTATCATTCCCCATCACCAAGCCCCAAATACCCAACCAATCATACAATATCAAGTTTAATTGCCCAGCAGTAGCTCGTGGGCTTGGATAGTCGGTAAATTTTCAGGCACAAACGCCAGCGCGGTAATTTGTGTCGTTGGCAAAGATAGAAAAGGTGTTAGTCTTGGCGAAACTCAGTATCATCACTAAATTAAAAAAACTTTGTAAAAGCTAATGAAATCCGTTTCAAACTTAGTGAATTAGAGGTTGCGATTGAAGATAAAACCAGCTCTATCACTATTTTTACAATTTAATAATGTTTGATTTTGTTAAGTAGTTTAATTTAACTAATTAACAAACAATAATTAGTTGATTATTAAGGTGTTTCTAGTTATTTTTTTATAGATATAAAAATTTAAATTTAACTACCAGTTCAATTTAGGTGAATGGTTATAATTTGAGTATTTTATTTTATACAACATCTTTTTATCCATCGGCGATTATGAATCTTCCATCCGCGAACTAATTTTATATGAGCCAAAGGCAAAGATTTAATCCTATTAATCAAGTTCCATTTAGTGGTCCGTATGCTCAACCATATCCATTACCTTTTAATTACGGGGCGCCTCCAACCACATCCATTAAAACAACATTTTAATCACGGGGTGCATCAACCATTCGGGGTGCCTCAACAATTCTATAATCATCCGACAAATAATGATCGGAGTTGGATTGATAAAGCTGTTGCTTATAGAGCTTTTCCGCAAAATCAACAAGCGCAACAACCTAATAATCAGCAAAGAGTTCCTCGAATTAAAGCGCGTTTCGGGGAGTGTCCTAAATTCCGTGTCAAATCCTTTTCCTAGGCTAAATGCAATTTCAGCCTACCTGTAAAAAATATATCCAATTGTCCAATAATCAAGCTCCAGTTTGGAACTGGCATCTGCCATTTTTTACTAATATTTTTAATTGCCAAA
>CAMDCJ010000061.1 GCA_945890035.1 Rickettsia typhi | reverse complement strand
TTTTATCAAAACAATGTCATTTTCAATCATTTCGTAAATTATTTTTTTAATATCGGTTTGCGGTTGCCAATTTAAATCTTTTTTTATTTTTGAATTATCGCCAAATAATTGAATTTTTGGAGAGGGTCGAATAAAATTAGGATTAATTTTTAAGAAATTTTTATAATCAAGATTTACATAATCAAAAGCGATTTTTATAATATCTTTAATTTTATAAACATTGCCACTGGAGATAACATAATCAGTTGCCTGAGAGTTTTGAAGCATCAAAAACATTGCTTCAACATAATCTTTAGCATAACCAAAATCTCTTGCGGATTCAATGTCGCCGAGCTCGATTTGATCGTCAATTCCAAGATGAATTCGCGCAACGCTTTGTGAAATTTTACGAGTTAAGAAAATTGGGTTTCTCCTTGGGGATTCATGGTTATAAAGAATTCCGCAACATGCAAAAATTTTATAGTTTTGACGATAATTTTTTACCAAATCAAAAGCTTTTAATTTAGAAATTCCGTAAATATTTTGTGGATTAAAAAGGCTATTTTCGCTTTGCGGAGACTCATTTGATAACCCAAACATTTCACTCGATCCCGCTAAGAAAAATCGACAATTCGATGCATAATTTTTAATCGATTCAAGTAAAAAATTAGTGCTATTAACATTATTATTTAAAATTGAATCTTGATTATCTTTGCTATAATCGACAAAGCTAGAGCCAGCTAGGTGATAGCACTCATCGGGTTGAATTTTTTTTATTAAATCTTCAGTAATTTTTGAATCATTTAGCGCATATTCGACTAACTCAATTTTATTGACCAAATGCTCAATATTTTGTAAGTTTTTAGAATCCTTATTGAGTGATCCAAAAATTTGATAATTTTTTGACAACAAAAATTCCGCAAGATAAGAGCCATCTTGTCCACTAACACCAGTTATTAAAGCTTTTTTCATAATTTTTACGACTTTTCATTAAAAATAAAAATATCCTTAATCTAAAGATTTATTTAAAATTCAAATTAGTCTAAATAAATTAATTCTTAAATTTATTTAAGGGTCAAAATGACCAAAAGGTAATTCTAAATTTACTAAATCAATCAAACTCGTCAATTGTTAAGATTGATTATATGAAAAAACATTTGACTAAATAAATTAAAAGCTCGTTGATTTTAAATAAAAATTTTACAAAAATAGCAAAAATTAACTTATTTTTTCATGAAAAAAACTTTATTATTATTTACCTCCTTTGTTATTTTAGAATTTTTATTTAGCTGTTCGATTGCAAAAAAAGAGCAAATTTCTGAGTTAAGTTTTCCAATTTACGGCAATTATTGCGGACCACTCCATCCACCGAAAGGAATGAAGCCAGTCGTAATAGATGAGGTTGATTTCACTTGTCAAAATCACGATAAATGTTACGATGATTATGGCTATTTTAATAAGAGTTGTGACTTAAAAATTATTGAAGATTTGAAATCAGTAATTCCACAAAGTGAGTCAGAAGCACTCGCAAGAAAATTGTTAATTTTTTATTTTCAAAAAACCAAAAAAATATAAAAAAAATCTGTGTTTAAAATCCTTATTACCGTAATTTTTACATACTTTTTTGCTAAATTCATGAGCATTCTTTATTCTGATGAATATTCGGGATTTACCAAAAAAGCTATAGTTACTTATAGCGTTACAACAAAGGAGGGTGCAGTCGCATGCGCTACTGAAGAAATTTATAAGAACATTCAAAATCTTTATCTAAAAAACGATTTAAAAGCAATTCAATCTCAAATTAATAATAAAAATTGCATTCTTTTAGAGAGCGGTGAAAAGCTTGAAGCGCATGAGGGAATTTGTAATATTGCTGATAAAAATTCAGTAAAATTATTTAAATCTAAAAAAGTTTTTTTACAAAAAATTTATGTCCCTTGTTTTGCAGTTGAAATGGACAAAATTATTTTAGAAAAAGACAAAAAAATTAATATAAAATAATTATAAAAATATTATTGATTTTCGGTAATTAAATATTCCAATTCCAGCCATCTCTCTTCAAGCTTCTCTAGTTCATATTGCCGATTAGCAATTTCCATATTTATCAAAGCTAAATTTGATGGATTGCGATCTTCACCATCTTCAAATTCATTATTTAACTCTTCGATTTTCTTTTGAATTTCAATAATTTTTTGCGGAATTTTATTATGTTCAGTTTTTATTTTATTGTTAATTTTTATTGAATTTTTTTCATTTTTTGGAGAATCTTCTTCGTTTATTTTTGTAGCTTTATCCGCAATATTTTTAAGATTTTTTTGATTTAAAATTAACTGATTTTTATTCGGATATTGAGCAATATAATCACTATATCCGCCCATATTATAATTAATGACGCCGTCACCTTCAAAGCCCAGAATCGTTGTGCAGACATTATCTAAAAAATCACGATCATGCGAAACTACGACCAAAGTTCCCAGATATTTTTCTAAATAATCTTCAAGAATATCGAGCGAATCCATGTCGAGATCGTTAGTCGGCTCATCAAGAATTAAAAAATTTCCCGGATTGGCTAAAGTTTTCGCTAAAAGTAACCGATTTTGTTGCCCACCCGACAAGGTTCCAGCTATGGTTTGAGTTTCTTTTGGATCGAATAAAAAATCGCGCAGATAACCGCAAATATGCTTAGTTTTTTCGTTGGCAAGTTTTACATAATCCGAACCGCTTTCGCAGAGAATTTCTTGAATAGTGGAAGTTGGCCTGATTGCGCTTCGTGATTGATCAAAATAAGCAAAATCAATAGTCTTTGCCATTTTTACGGTACCTTGATTTGGTGAAATTTCACCAATCATCATTTTTAAAAGAGTTGATTTGCCAACACCGTTGCGCCCAATGATACCGATTCTTTCGCCTCGTAAAATTTTGTAATTAAAATTTGAAATTAACAAATTTTCTTCATCAATTTTATAAGAAATATTATTGAAACTCATAATTACTTGTGGCGAATCTTCGTCGAGTTTTTGCACTTCAATTTTCATTTTATTTTGATTGGCAAAAACAATTTTTTGTTGCGCTTCAAGTTTGGATTTTAACTCGAGAAGATGATGAAGGCGACCGATATTACGCTTACGCCTTCCAGTAACGCCAGTTTGAAGCCAACCACTTTCGAGATTAACTTTTTTTTGTAAATTTTCGACTTCGCGACTTTCGTGATCAACAATATTTTGTGACCATTCATCAAATTTTTTATAACCATCATTATTAATTTTTATATTTACGGCGCGAATCCAAAAAACTTTATTTGAAACTTTTTCCAAAAATTTTCTATCGTGAGAAATAATGATTAAAGAGCCGGGGAAGTTTTTTAAATAATTTTCAAGCCACTCAATAATTTCTAAATCAAGATGATTCGTGGGCTCATCTAATAATAAAATATCGGGCTGAATCACTAAAGATTTCGCTAAATTAACTCGTCTTTTTTGCCCACCCGACAGCTCGCTCGTAAGGCGCTCTTTATCAATTTTTAAATTCTCGCAAACAATATCAATCAAATATTCCTTACGCTCGTCTATCTCAATGCCCTCTTTTATGTAATCGCTAACTTTAACATTTTCTCGAATTTTTTCACTTTGAGTTAAATATCCCAAAACAGAATTTGGAGCGACCCAGCGCTCTCCAGAATCAAATTCAAAAACACCCGCAATTGAATTCATTAAAGTTGATTTCCCCACGCCGTTCTTGCCGATTAAGCACACTCGATCATTTGGAAATAGATTTAGATTTAGATTTTCAAAAAGAATTTTCTTGGCAAAAGAAATTGTGATATTGCGTAAAGATAAAATTGGTGGCCTGTTCATGAAAAAAGCTTTTATTATTTAAAAATCAAAATGTAATATACTCGAATCTTAACAATATATTCAAAATCTAATTATGTCAAAACCTCAAATTACAACATTAAAAAATGGCTTAAGAATTGCCACAGATGAGATGAAAGATGCCGAAACTGTTTCAATTGGAGTTTTTGTTAAAACTGGCAGTCGCAATGAAGATATCAAAAATAACGGAATTTCACATTTTCTCGAGCATATGGCATTCAAAGGGACTAAAAAAAGAAGTGCCAAACAAATTGCCGAAGAATTTGAAGGAATAGGGGGCTATATTAACGCTTATACCTCGCGCGAAAAGACTGTTTATTATGTTAAAGTTTTAAAAGAATATGGTGAATTTGCCGTTGAATTTCTTGCTGATATTTTACAAAATTCTTTGTTTGATAAACAAGAAATTAACAAAGAATGCGAGGTGATTTTACAAGAATTGGCGATGGCAATTGACACTCCCGATGACATTATTTTCGATCATTTTCAAGAAACTGCTTATCCAGATCAAGCCCTGGGAAGAAACATTATAGGCCTTGAAAAAAATATTAAAAAATTTTCTCGTCCGGATTTTTTGAAGTATATTGATAAACAATATAATTACAAAAATATTGTGGTGAGCGCTTGCGGAAATATTAAACAAGAAGATTTAAATAAATGGGTTAAAAAATATTTTACAAATTTATCAGATGGCTCTTTAAAATCCCTTGAAAAATCTCAATATCACGGAGGCTTTTTTAAAAAAGAAAAAAAGCTTGAGCAAGTAAATTATTTATTAGGATTTGAAGGCGTATCGCATCATGATAAAAAATATTATGAAGCCCAAATTTTAGCGATGATTTTGGGTGGCGGAATGTCCTCAAGATTATTCCAAGAATTGCGCGAGAATCATGGTTTAGCATACTCTGTTTATGCTTTTAATAGTTGTTTTGATGATTCAGGAGTTTTTGGAATTTATGGCGGAACAACTCCCGAAAAATGCGAAAAAATGATAGGTTGTATTTCTAGCGAAATTAAGAAAATTTGCGATAAGGTTGACGACGCTGAACTTCAAAGAGTTAAAACGCAATTTTGTGCAAGTTTAAAAATGGCGAAAGAAAGTACTAGCTCAAGAATGCAAAGGCTCGGATCGGATATTTTGCTATTTAATAAAACTTATAGCGACAATGATATTATAGAAAAATTTGAACATATAACCAAGAAGGATATTGTAAAAATTGCGCAACAAATCTTTAGTTCAAAACCTACTACCGCAATGATTGGTAAGGTCAAAAAAATTGAAGAAACCGTTAATTTTATTTAATTTTTTTAAGAACTTTTTGTAAAGAATCGGTATTTTTTTGATTCGCTAAGCCATCACAGCGCCACAAAATTTTGCCATCTTTATCAAGCAATAAAACATAAATTCTATCACCTTTCATATCCATAATTTCAAAAAATTTATCACGATTTGTATAAACAGTTATAGTTCTTTTACGCGCGATTTCATTTTGAATCCCAAGACGCATGCCATTATTAATCCAAGTTCGCGAAAATGTTCCCAATTCATAAATTAAAGGCACTTCATAAAACTTAATTTTTGGATTATTTTTAACAAGCTCATCAGCAACTGTAATCCATGTGTTGATGGCTTCTTGATGCTCTCTTTCAAAGCCAATTGCAACAAGATTTAACTCGCCGATAAAATCTTTTGGCAATTCATGTTTTTTACCCTCCAAATTAATTCCTGAAAGCAACGGGAATTTATCCATATTAGCTTTAACTGAAGAATTTTCACCAGATCCGATCATGCATGAAGTAAGAGAGATTGTTAATAAAAGTAAATAGATTTTTTTCATAATGTTTTAAATTTTTCTTTGAGTGAAATAATACTTAAACAAGCTTCAACGGCGAATCCGCCCTTGTCGAGTTTTTTTGCATCCGCTCTTTCTAAAGCTTGATCTTCATTTTCAACGGTAATAATGCCATTGCCGATTGCTAATTGATAATTTATTGCCAAATCATTTAAGCCTCGAGCACTTTCTTGACACACCGTATCGTAATGCGTTGTTTCACCTCGAATTACGCATCCAAGCGCCACAAACCCGGCATATTTTTGAGTTTCTTTGGCAATCGAAATTGCGCAAGGAATTTCAAGAGCGCCCTTTAAGGACAATACTTCATATTCAAAATTATTTTTAATAATTTTATCAATTGCGCCTTCTAAAAGCATTTTCGAAATATCTTCGTAAAAAATTGCCTGAACAATTAAAATTTTTTTCATTGTTTTTTTTAAAAAAAATTGAAATATAGATTTATAATAATTTTTTAAATTAAAAATAGCATTAAACGACAATGTTAAATATTTTCAACCTGTTTTTATTTTTATTAACTCTGTGGTTTGTTTTCATGTTCGTTGGACATGATTTTTCAATCCCATTTTTAATATTTGGAATAATTTCTTCATTGTTAATTTCAATAATTTCTTATCAATTAAAATTGATAAACAATAAAAGCGAATTACTTTATCTCAGCCTTGGATTTTATTATCATTTTTTTGGAATTTATTTTAAAAATTTTTTTAAATCGATGAGTTTAGTTTTTGATTTAGCGATTAATCGAAAATCTCTTCATCCAACGGTTCATCGCATAAAATTTCATGATCATTATCGATTTAATTCCGCTTTATTAATTTCTAGTTTTAATATGAGTGCAGGCTTATTTGCTATCGGTGTCGATGGCGATGAAATATTGATTCACGCTATTCACGAAGAGTATTTTTATGAGTTTGATTTATTGAAAAATATCATAAATTTAAATAATGTTAACGATGATAATTTAGTTTAATTTATGACAGAAATTTTTGATAAAATACATCAATTAAAAGCACAAATAACTAAACATGATGAAGATTATCATCGCAATGATAATCCAACAATTTCTGATGCAGAATATGATGAATTAAGAAAAAAATTATTGGAATATCAAAAAGATTATCCACATTTTTTTTCACCAGAAGAAGAAAAAGTTGGCGCAAAATCTCTCGATATTTTTAATAAAATTAAACATTCCAAGCCAATGCTGTCTCTTGCTAACGGCTTTAGCGAAGAAGATATTGCGGATTTTATTGAAAAAATTGAACGCTTTCTTGGCTTTGAAAAAAATAATCAACAATCTTCAAATTTAAATTTACAAATCGATTTATTTTCACCGAATATTTCATCTTATTCTTCAAAAAATAATTTAATTTTTTTTAGCGAAACGAAAATTGATGGATTATCATTTTGCGCTAGATATGAAAATGGCATTTTAAAGCATTGTGCAACAAGAGGCGATGGCTATGAAGGCGAAGATGTAACTGAAAATGTTAAAATGATAAAAAATTTTCCACAAATTTTAAAAACTCAAAATCCACCAAAAATATTAGAAGTTCGTGGTGAAATTTATATGGGAAAAAAAGATTTTTTAGAGTTAAATAAATCACAAGAACAAAAGTCTGAAAAAATTTTTGCCAACCCCCGCAATGCTGCTGCCGGGTCTTTGCGACAACTCGATCCACAAATTACCGCTCACAGAAATTTGAGTTATTTTACTTATTCTTTGGGTGATTTTTCCGCTGATTTTATTTGTGATTCACAAAATCAATTACACCAAAAATTACAAGAATTAGGTTTTTTAAGTGAGCCAAATTCTAAGTTATGTAAAAATCTTCAAGAGTTGATGGAGCATTACAAGACAATAGTCGATAATCGTTTTGAACTCGATTATGATTTAGATGGAATGGTTTATAAAGTTAACGATTTTACACTTCAAGATCGCTTAGGTTTTATAGCACGCAGTCCAAGATTTGCGATAGCTCACAAATTTCCATCGATGAAAGCTAAAACTAAAATTAACGATATTGTTATACAAATTGGCAGAACTGGCGCACTTACTCCCGTGGCTATTCTTGAGAGTATAAATATTGGCGGAGTTGTTGTTTCTAGAGCAACTCTTCATAATCAAGATGAAATTTTACGCAAAGATATTCGAATTGGCGATGTCGTTGTTATTCAAAGGGCAGGGGACGTTATTCCGCAAGTTATAGAGGTTGATTTCGTTAAAAGAAATGGTCAAGAAAAGCAATTTGAATTTCCAAATCTTTGCCCAGTTTGCTCTTCAAAAATCATTAAAAATAATGATGATGTAGTTCTGCGTTGCAGTGGTGGCTTATCTTGCGAAGCTCAATTGATTGAGACCCTCAAGCATTTTGTTTCAAAAGATGCCTTCGATATTTCTGGGCTCGGCAAAAAACAAATTGAAAATTTTTTTAGAGAAGGTCGCATTCGTTCTTTCGCGGATATTTTTACTCTTGAAGAAAAAGAAAAATCTAACCCTCAACCCTTGATTGAAAAAAATGGTTGGGGCGAAAAATCGGTTGAAAATTTATTTTTTGCAATTAATCAAAAACGCAATATTGAATTAGAAAAATTCATTTACGCAATCGGCATTCGCCATGTCGGAGAAACTACAGCCAAAACCCTCGCGAATCATTTTTTAAATTCTGAAAACTTTATTAAATTTGTAAAAAAGTTTTCTAAAATTTCTAATTTAGAATTAGAAAAATCGAATTCTCAACCTGAATTTATTGAATATTTTGAATTTATTTCGATTGATGGCATTGGTGAAAAAATGGCGCAAGCGATTTTAGATTTTTTCCGCGACGAAAAAAATATAAAAATGATTGATGATCTCATTATTCATCTTAATATAAATTCAACAAAACCAAAAATTAGTAATTCACCATTGGCTGGAAAATCGATAGTTTTTACGGGTGGCTTACAAAAAATGAGTCGCGCCGAAGCTAAGAAAATCGCCGAAGATTTATCAATGAAAGTTTTGGGCGCAGTTTCGAGCAAAACAGATT
>CAMDCJ010000060.1 GCA_945890035.1 Rickettsia typhi | reverse complement strand
TTTAATCATATTATTTATTGCAAAAAGAGCGATAGTGTAGCCATGCGCTCCAAGGCCAGAAATCACACCATCGACCACGGGACTTATAAAAGAATGTTTACGAAAATCTTCTCTTTTATAAATATTGGAAATGTGTAATTCAATTTTTGGACCAGTAAAAATTTCCAGAGCGTCACGAATCGCAACCGAACTGTGAGTAAAAGCCGCGCCGTTAATAATAATTCCGTTAAAATGCTCAACTGCACTTTGGATGGCATCAATAATTTCGCCTTCGTGATTAGTTTGAACAAAATTAACTTCAACCTCAATTTGCTTGGCAACTTCTTGACAATCCGAAGCAATTTTATCAAGTTTTAAATCACCGTAGATTTCTTTGTTTCTAAGGTGCAAGAGGTTTAAATTTGGACCATTGATAATCAAAATTCTTTTCATAATTTATTTATTTTTTGCTTGATTAGAAATTTTTACGAAATAAAAAATTGTAACTGGAATCGAGAAAAAATATACGAGTCCGATTATTGATAGAGTAAGCCAAGGACGCACAATTAAACCAAAAATAATTGAGCCTAAAATTAATGAAGTTAAATAAAAATTGTTATTTTTAATGGGAATTTTTTTGATTGAAATCGTTGGCACACGGCTTGCCATCATCACTGCCAAGATTAATAAAAAACAAATAACTAAAATTTGATTACAATAAAAACCTTCGTCAAATTCATAGAATAAAACCATCGGAAGCATTGCAAGAGCAGCTCCAACTGGTGAAGGAATGCCTTTAAAAAAATATTTCTCTAAAATTGGATTGGCTTTATCGTCTTTTAAATCAACGTTAAAGCGCGCCAAACGAATCGAGGCACAAACTGCAAACATCAAGACCATCGCCCAATCAAATCCTAAAATATCGCCATAAGAATTTACCCAAAAATATACAATAAATCCAGGAGCGACGCCAAAATTAACGAAGTCAACCAGCGAATCAAGTTGCGCTCCAAAATCATTTGAGGCGTTAAAAAATCGTGCTATACGCCCATCAATTCCATCTAAAAAACCGGCTAATAATAACAATGAAGTTGCCATCAAATAATCTCCAACCATTGAAAATCTAATGGCGGTTAAAGTAATGCAGAGGCTTGATAGCGTAACAATATTTGGCAATAAACGAACCAAAGGAAATATTCCTTTTTTAGAGTTACGAATTTTATAAATTATTGAAGAAGGCATTTTTTTTGAAAAAAAATTAATTAATCTTTGCTTTAAAAACAATCATTATTTAGTCTTACTTTAAAAATAAAATAAGCAAATTAAAAAATGTATTTGTAATAAAATAATTCTTAACTTTGTTTTAAATGATTAAATTAAAATTCTAAATAAAATGAGCAATAAAAATCTTGCAAATGCTTTGCGTTTTTTAGCAATTGATGCAGTTGAAAAAGCTAATTCTGGTCACCCTGGCATGCCAATGGGAATGGCCGATGTCGCTTCGGTTTTATTTAACGAATTTTTAAAATTTAATCCAAAAAATCCTCACTGGCACGATCGCGATCGCTTTATTTTATCCGCCGGTCATGGCTCGATGTTATTATATGGCGCTCTTTTTTTAAGCGGTTATGAAGATATAAAAATTGAAGACATAAAAAACTTCCGCCAACTTCATTCTAAATGCGCCGGACATCCTGAATATGGTGAACTTGCTGGCATCGAAACCACAACGGGTCCTCTGGGTCAAGGCGTTGCCAATGCTGTCGGTATGGCACTTTCAGAAAAAATGTTGCAAGCGCGTTTTGGCAAAAAAATCTTCGATCATAAAATTTATGCTTTAATTGGCGATGGTTGTTTAATGGAAGGTATTTCCCAAGAGGCTCTAGCTTTTGCCGGTCATTTAAATCTCGATAATTTAATTTTATTATGGGACGATAACTCAATTTCAATCGATGGCAAAACTTCGATTTCAACTTCAGAAAATATGACTTTGCGTTTTGAAGCTCTTGGCTTCAGCGTAATTTCAATTGATGGCCACAATTTCGACCAAATTCGTCAAGCTTTAAGCCAAGCACAAAATTCAACCAAGCCAATTTTAATTGCTTGCAAAACCACCATCGGCTTTGGATCGCCTTCAAAAGCGGGTAGCGAAAAATGTCATGGCTCACCACTTGGCAAAGATGAAATTCAAAAAACTCGCGAAAATTTACAATGGAATTTCGCTCCCTTTGAAATTCCAAATGACATTTTAGAAACTTGGCGCAAATCTTCAAATCGTTGTCTCGAAAGCTATAAAATTTCATTAGAAAATTTGCAAAAACTTGACGAAAATTCTCATGAATTATTTGCGCAAATTTTAGAAAAAAAATTACCCACAAATTTTTCACAAAAAATTGCCGAATTTAAAGCCAAAATTATTGCCGAAAAAACCACTCAAGCTTCACGCAAATCTTCGCAACAAGTTTTAGAATTTTTAACCAATAATTTACCTTCTTTAATTGGCGGCTCCGCTGATTTAACCGAATCAGTTTTAACCAAAACTTCCGCTACAAAATCAATTTCTAAAGATGATTTTAGTGGTCGCTATATTCATTATGGAGTGCGTGAACATGCCATGGGAGCAATCATGAATGGCATGGCATTGCACGGTAATTTTATTCCTTACGGCGGAACTTTTTTAGTTTTTTCAGATTATTTAAAACCAGCTTTAAGGCTTTCTGCTCTAATGCATCAGCCTATAATTTATGTCTTCACTCATGATTCAATCGGGCTTGGCGAAGATGGTCCAACACATCAACCAATTGAACATTTGGCGATGCTTCGTTCGATTCCAAATCTCAATGTTTTCCGCCCAGCCGATACTGAAGAAACTCTGGCTTGTTACGAGTTGGCTTTGCAAAATAATAAAACGCCCTCGGCATTAATTTTATCGCGACAAAATTTAAAATTCGTCACCAAAGACACTCACGATTATGACAAAGGCGCTTATATTGTTTCCGATTGCCAAAACCCTGATGCTGTAATTATCGCGACGGGTTCAGAATTACAAATCGCTTTGGATGCCAAAGAAATTTTATCAACAAAAAATATTAATGTCCGCGTTATCTCAATGCCGTGCAAAGAAATATTTGACAATCAAGACAAACCTTATCAAGATAAAATTTTATCGCGCGACTTAAATAAAAAAATTATTTATTGTGCGATCGAAGCTGGCGTTAAACAAGGCTGGCACGAAATTATCGGCAATGATGGTATTTTTATTGGCATGAAAAGTTTTGGTGCTTCGGCTCCCGCTTCAGATTTATTCAACCATTTTGAAATAACTTCACAAAAAGTTGTTGAAAAAATTCTGGCAATTATTTCGTAAAAAAAATTATTTAAAAACTCCGAGATTTTTAAATAATTATAACTGAAATCAATCCCCCAAGTGACTATAATTTTTTGATCCCGCTATTTTATTTGGAATAATCTGCGTTCATTTATTCTTATTGTCAAAATGACAAACCTTGAAAAAAATTTGTTAAAAAGGTTTTGATTATTTAAAATTAACATTCAAATATCATTACTTGATTATTAATAAATTATCCAAATATTTTTATAGTTTTTTTCGAATTTTTAAACCAATCAAATTTATTTCATGAGAAGAAACAGAGCAGGACGCGCGAGTAGTGCCAAACATATAGATAGCAATCAATATTCACGCCCACCCCGTGGAGAAAAAAATAAAAATGAAGATAAAAATCCCTCGATTCTAACTGCGGGGGGATTAATTTTTACGGCTTTTTGTGTTTCAGCACTTTATAGTGGTTTGGGAACTGAAAAAGATTTAACGCCTAAATCTGAAACTACAAATGATAAAGAAGGGCAAACGGATGAATCTAAAACTACAATAGATCCAAAAAAAGGGCAAGCGAATAACTCTGGAGCTGAAAAAAATCCCAATACACCCACCCCTTCATTTGCTACCCCTGCCCCTACCACCACTCCCCCTGCCCCTGCCCCTACCAATTTAATCCATAGATTTTTTGCTCTTTGGGCGAGCCCAACTCCCACTAAGGAAGATAATACAAAAACAACAGCACAAACTGCAGATGCGTCGCCCAAATCAGTAAGTTTTGAAGCTCCGCCAAAAAATGGTAAGCGTTATACTGGGCAGAGTGTTAACCCTGGAAAAACAACCGAACCAGCTCCTCCCACCTCAATACTTAAACAAACAAATCCTTCAGTTAATGAACCTAAAACTGCTTCTGCGCCCTCCATTTTAAAAAGTTTGTTTAGCTTTTTTTCAAAAGATACACAAGCTCCTAAAGATAACTCACCTGCGCTTGTAGAGGTGGGAAAAACATCTGGTGCGGCACCAGAACTAACTTCTGATAATAAGCCTCCTCAAGCAAAAAGAGCTAAAACCGAAATATCACCTGAAGACGATAAGGCGATGAAATCATTAATAAATCAAGAAGTAATGAAGAGAATGTCACAACAAGACAACCCCGACAACTCCATTCTAGTCCTACAAAATCAAAAGCGAGTAGAAAAAAATGAAGTAACGCTGGATTTTAAAAATAAATTTGAGATCGGCGATTCGGATTTTATGGAACGCCTAGAAAAAGAAAAAAATGTATTAGCATCACTAGAAAAAAGAACTAAAGACGCTTTTAGTTTTCGATCTAACCCTGATGGAAATGAGAAAAATCCTAATGCAAAATCTAAATCTGGTGCAGGAGGAAAAACAGATGATACATCCACTAAAGCATCTGAAGCTTCGGAAGGTAAAAAAGCCAAATATACACCAGAAACATATGCTGCATTGAAATTAAATAGACCGCCAGATTATTTAAGTGTCAGAACAATGGGAAGATGAGCTTGGGCAACATAATCGTGATATACAAACAGCAAGGAGAGCTAAAATTACTAAGGCATCACAAAAGGCAATAGATACTTATTTAAATTCACCGCAACAAGTACTGAAAAGAGAAGAAGGAAATCTTGCCCAATTAAAAGAATCAAATAATGGTTTAACCTCTGCTGGAAGTAAAGCCGGACCCACATTATATAATACCAAACACACTAGCCCAGAAAATGGTACAGAAGATAGACCACAAACAGATAAACGAAATCTTACTAAAGCTAGCGACGTAACAGGAAGAATGGGAAAAGTCCTAAAAGAAGAAGGTTGGATAAAAATAGCAAGGGTTAATACTTCACCGCATGGTGGTCCATCACCATGCGCACATGGTTGGACAGACGAAATCCAAGCACCATCTGTGCGCGAAAGCGGAGGAAAAGGAAAAGGAGGGGGGGACGCTAAGTAATCACAATAAAAAATTTAACAATTTCCTTAAATATAAAATCCTCAAGAAACTTTTTTAAATTCTCGTCATTTCAACTTTTTACATAAGTTGAAATTTAGCATTATACCAAAAGAAATTAATATTCACTTTATCTTAATGTTTTGCAAAGAAAAATTTGACAATCAAGAAAAGAATCAATATAAAAATTTATGGTCGCGCCTTAAATTATTTACTTAGAGCATTTGAGGTTATATTTAAGGAGTTTTGTCATAAAAAGTTTTGACAATTTTGCTTCTGTCTTAAGATTTATTCAATCATTTAAAATAACTTGATAAAAAGTTATTAGATTAGAATTTAATATTTAAATAGCATTTTTAATAATAGAATTAAATAGATTTTATGAGTCCTATTAATCAACGCCCCTCTATGGATCCATCACAAAGAGCGCTAGATGAAAAAAATGCTTTAGATTATAGTTTAAGTCATGAGGTAGACAAAGAAAAAAAAATAGAACATGATCCTGTAAAAGAATCTTATAAAAACTTTTCTATAGAGAAGGAAGGGACTTCTTTGATTACTTCACTTAAAAATGGATTTAAAAATTTTGCTGATCAGTTTTTAAAAGTGTTTGGCCAAAAAACTTCTCAAGAAAGTAGTGTTGAAAAATATTTTAATGCGGGCGATCCAGATTATTTAAATGAACGCGATCCTAAACAACAAGAAACTCAACCTCAAGATAATAAAAAACAGGAACCGAAAAAAGGTTTTTCTGTAGTAGCTGCTTTTAAAAAAATTTTTAACGTTACTTCGGTTCCTAAACAAGTGCGTGATGACATTAAAATAATTAATACTAATGTTAAATACCAACTTAATTTTACTGAACCTAAAGATGGGGCGACTATCGAAGATAACCCAGTTAGTAAGGTTGTAATTAGTAATAATAACAGAGCAAATCCACAAGAACCAAGTAGATTTCAAGAATATCGAAAAATGGCAGAAGAAGTGATGGCTGAGAGAGGAGTGTCAGATGGGAGAAAATGGGAGGAAAGAGTGTTGGCAACTTATTCAGATGCAAATCTACTTCAAGATACTAATAATAGCGGTGTTAAAGCATCTTCAAACTCTTCTTCTGGACAAGGATTAGATTCAGCAAAACCTTCAACCAAAACACTACAACCTCCTAAATCTCCTGCACAGATTAAACCAACAAAAGATCAGAAAGAAAGATTAAGAGTCGCTATATTAAATAGGTTAGGTAAAGAGGGGGAAACAAATTCAGCGCCAGTACCTTCAGAAGAAAAATCAAAAACATTTCAAACTCCGCTGGATATGAGGATACAAAGTTTAGCTTCAAACGCAGAAAGGTTAGAAGGTTTAGTTTCAAAATTACAAACGTCGACAGAATCGCTAAAACCCCAGCAAAATAATGTGGAAGAGCCAAAAGGTGGATTTAGAGGAAGCGAAACTTTGATAGGAGCAACAACCCCCGCGCCTCCTAAAGAAAATACTACGACAACAACTTCAGCATCAACAAGAGCATCATCGACAGCAACTTCAACAGTAGCAAATAATCCAGCACATTCATCGCCGACAACACCACCATCGGTGGAAGGGTCAGAAAAAGAAACTTCGAAAAAGAATGTGCGAGGCCCTGGAATTATAGCCTATGATTGGCTAAACAATAAAACTGTTCCTAAACCTTCAGATAGAGAAGTGTCTGTTTTAAGACCTCCAATTAAAAGTTCTTCTAACCATCAGTCTGAAGTAAGTCATCCAGACTGGACACGGGGTTCTAACCGTAACGGAACTGAATTATGGGAACGAAAGGCGAAAGCACAAGAGGCAGAAAAGGCTTTAGCAGAATTGGAAGCTTCAAAAGATCAGAAAAAAGCACCCTCACGCCAAACACAAACCGCCAAACAACAAAGCTCAACTTCCCCATGCGGACATTACAAAACATCCAATCCTTCCCCAGTAGGAGAAGCCAGCTTTGTAGCGAGACTTGCAACAAATGGAACGGGGGGCAAAGGAGGAAGAGGAGCAGGAGGATAAAGCATATAAAAAAATTCAAAATTATATTAATATCAAATCCTCAAAAAACTTTTTCAAACCCTCCTCATTTCAACTTTTTACAAATTCAGAAATCCTTCAGGCTCTAGCTCTTCCCTTGAGGGTTATTTGCGTTAAAAAAATAGCCTAAACTCGGAAAGCATTAGGCTCTAGCTCCCCCCTTGAGGGGGAGCAGACGAAAATGTCTTAACGGAAGTTAAGACATTTGAGACGTGGGGGGTCAGAAAAGCCTAGATAATCAAAGGTTTTGAACCGAGGTAGAAATTTTAAAAATAATTTTTTAACAAAAGACAATTTTTTAACTCAAAAACAAAATCAAGAAATCGTCTTTTTTATTTTTTTCATTTCAACTTTTTATATAATCTTAAAACTTTTGATGTTGTAAGTTTGCTGACCCCCCACGGCTAAAAGTTTTAACTACCGTTAAAACATTTTAGCCCGCTCCCCCTCAAGGGGGGAGCTAAGGCACCGCAATCGTTGAAAGTATTTTTGCAAAAAGACAATTTTTTATTATAAAAACAAAATCAAGAAACTTTCTTTTATTAAAAAATTATTTTATTAATTGAAAATTTTTTATAGAATTATATCATAAAGCGATATTGTCATTTTCAATTTTTAAATTAAATTCAAAAAAAATTAATGTACATCGCGCTTCGCAATCATACAACCTACTCACTGTGTAAAGGTGCGATTAAAATTGCTGATTTAATTGAGAAAGCTAAATCCTTGAAAATGCCCGCTTTAGCAATCATGGATTCGCAAAATTTATTTGGCGCGCTTGAATTTTCAATGGCTTGCAAAAAAGCCGGAATTCAACCTATTCTAGGTTGTGAGATGATGATTGATTTCAATCTACAAGATTCTAAAAATATTTCCAATGTTGATTTCACCGAAAATTTATGCAAAACGCCACTCATCGCCACTAGCGAAGAAGGTTATCGCAACCTTATGTTTCTTGTAAGCGAGAGCTATTTAAAGAGACAAAATGGCATTATTCCTTTTGTAAATTTCGAGCTTTTAAAACAAAAATCGAATGGAATTATTGCTTTGTCCGGTGGCTCTGAAGGCTTGATTGGCAAGCTTTTGCTTCAAGGTCAAGATAAACAGGCTCAAAAAATTTTACTCGAAATTAAAGAAATTTTTAATACTAATTTTTATATCGAAATCACGCGCCACGGCATAAAAAATGAAGATTTAATTGAAGAAAAATTATTGCAATTGGCTTTTGATAATTCGCTTCCAATCGTTGCCAGCAATGATGTTTATTTTTTAACTCCCGAAATGCATGAGGCTCAAGATATTTTATCTTGCATTTACGAAGGCCACAGTTTGGTCGAAGAGAATCGCAAAAAAAATTCACCCGAGCAATATTTCAAAAATTACGAACAATTTTTAGAACTTTTTAAAGATTTACCCGAAGCCATC
>CAMDCJ010000059.1 GCA_945890035.1 Rickettsia typhi | reverse complement strand
TTCCAGCAAAAAATGCAAAAATATCCGTCGCCCAAATTATTGCGAACATCCAAAATAAAATTTCATTATCGAGAATTCTAATAGAAACTGCACAATAAAGAGGAATCGAAATGTAAAGGAAACCGATTAAGCGCCACTTTTTTTTGTTGGGCATTTTATGCGACATTTCAGACCACTCAAACGCCATTAAAACCGCAATAACTATCGCTAGAAAAATGAATAATTTTTGGGAACTAAAAATTGCGAATAATGCAATTGGAATCATCACTAAAGAACTTATGATTCTTTTGCGAGTGTTGTCGGTAGGGTCAAGATAATGAACTTGCGCAACTAATTTATTAAAAATTAGCAAAGTAAAATTATAAATCATAATTGGTAGTTTTAAAATTTTATCTTTTTCCATATCGTCTCTCTCTTTTGTTAAAATTATTAATTGCTTTAATTAATTCAAATTTATCGAATTCTGGCCAAAATTTTTCACTAAAATAAAGTTCAGTGTAAGCAATTTGCCAAAGTAAAAAATTACTAATTCTTAGGTCTCCCGCAGTTCTAATTAAAAGATCTGGATCAGGAATTTCTGGATGATAAAGATGTTTTTTAAATAAATCTTCATCAATATCATTGATAATAATTTCTTGATTATTAACCGCAATAGCAATTTTTTTTACGGCATCAACAATTTCTTGACGAGCGCCGTATGAAAACGCCACACTAAGTGTAAGTTTTGAATTATTTTTAGACAATTCTTCAACTTGTCTAATCTTATTTTTTAACTTCTCTTCAACGGAATTTAAATTTCCCGAAACAACAATTTTTATTCCGCTATCAATTAGCTCTTGCGATTCCTTTGAAAGATATTCGTAAAGCAAGCTCATCAAATAATCAACTTCTTCCTTGGGACGATTCCAATTTTCTGAAGAAAAAGCGTAAATTGTTAAATATTTTACGCCAATTTCAATGCAATTATTGGCTATTTTTTGCACATTATCCGAGCCAATCTTATGTCCAACTTTAATTGGCAAAGATTTGCTTTTGGCGTAGCGCGCATTGCCATCCATAATAATTGCAATATGGTCAGGAATTTTAGCCAAAGAATTTAATGCTGATTTTTTTGAAAATAATTTAAACACTAAACTAAGTTTTCATTAATTCTTTTTCTTTGCCTTCGACCATTTGATCAACTTTAGCAACGAATTCGTCAGTGATTTTTTGAACAATTTCGGTAAAACCGTGAACTTGATCCTTTGAAGCGCCAAGCTCTTTTTCATTTTTTTTAAAATCATCAAGGGCATCGCGACGCACATTGCGTAAAGCGATTTTTTTATCTTCGCCATATTTCTTGGCTAATTTAACTAAATCACGACGACGCTCTTCGCTTAACTTTGGAATAGAAATTCTTAGCAAAGTGCCATCAACCGCTGGATTAAAACCCAAATTCGAATTGGTAATGGCCTTCTCAACTGCTTTAACATTTTCACGATCCCAAACTTGTATTGAAAGCGTTGTGGCTTCTGGCACGGAAACATTCGCCAATTGCCCAATTGGCATAAATTGTCCATAAACCTCAACCCTGATTGTATCGAGTAAATTAGGGCTGGCGCGACCAGTTGAAATACTGTCGAGATCTCTTTTTAGAGAACCAAGAGTGTCATCCATTTTTTTGCGAGCTTTGTCGGCTAATTGATTTATCATAATTTAAAAATTTTAGTTAATTATTGTGAATTTTCCTTTGCCTAAAATAACTTCTTCGAGAGCATTTTGCTCTTTTATCGAGAAAACTATGATTGGCAACTTATTGTCTTTAGCAAGTGTAATCGCAGTTTGATCCATAACTTTTAAATCCTGCTTTATAACATCGATATATTTGAGTTTATCATAACGCGTGGCATTTTTATCCAGCTTTGGATCTGCAGAATAAACGCCATCAACTTGCGTTCCTTTTAAAATAACATCGCAATTCATCTCAACGGCACGAAGAACCGCCGCAGTATCGGTGGTAAAGAATGGGTTACCCGTCCCCGCTGCAAAAATAACAATGCGTTTTTTTTCGAGATGGCGAGCGGCGCGTCTTTTTAAATATGGTTCGCAAACATTATTCATGGGAATTGCCGAAAGCATTCGCGTTGCAATATTGTGTTTTTCTAATGCGCTTTGTAAAGCTAAACCGTTAATGCAAGTCGCAAGCATGCCCATATAATCCGCAGTAACTCGCTCCATGCCTTCCGCGGCCTTGGAAACGCCACGAAAAATATTGCCACCACCAACAACGACGCTGATTTCGCAACCTAATTTGTGAGCGGAAATGATTTGTTGACAAATTTTTTGAATAGCTTTGACGTCGTGACCAAATTGCTGGTCGCCCATCATCGCTTCACCCGAAACTTTAAAGAGTATTCTTTTGAATTTTAATTCTGAATTCATTTGGATTTTGAAACTATAGATTAAAGCTAAAACTAATTTAATTAAAATTAAGTTGATTAATTTTTAAAAATCAACCTCAAATTGTAATTTATTTTTTTTAAAATGAACTATGTTTTTAAATTTTATTCAAAAAATTAAATTAATTTTGAATAATTTTTGCAAATAATTCTGCCGGCAAAGATCCTCCCGTAATTTTTTCCATCGGAGAATTATCGTCATTTCCAATCCAAATCCCAACAATTTTTTCATTATCAAAGCCAACAAACCAAGCGTCGCGAAAGTTCTGACTAGTACCAGTTTTGCCATGTATTTCAGAATTTACATTAGCAATTTTTCCAGTGCCATTTTCAACAACCTCTCGCAAGGAAATTTTTATCGCTTCAATAGCTTGTTGCGAGAAAATTTTTTCTGATTTTAAAAGAGGTTTTTTATATAAAATTTCATCATTTTGATTACTAATTTCTGAAATTACAAATGGCTCTACAGGGTTGCCGTTATTTGCAATTGTAGCATAAGCGCTAGTCAGTTCAAAAAGCGAAACTTGCGAAGTGCCCAAAGAAATCGTTAAATCATGTTCGTCAATTTTTGAAGTAATACCGCTTAATCTGGCGGTTTTAACAATTTTTTTACCACCCAATTCTTTAGAGAGTTGAACTGCCACCGAGTTTGACGAATTAGCAAAAGCTCTTTTCAAAGTAATTTCGCCCAAAAAACGACTTTCATAATTATCCGGAAGCCAATTACTTACCCTAACTCTTTTATCTTCAAAAACATCGTCAATTTTATAACCATTTTCAAAAGCACTTAGATAAAGAATAGTTTTAAAAGCCGAACCCGCTTGGCGTTTTGCCAAAATTGCGCGATTAAATTGTGATTGTTGATAATTATTGCCACCCGACAACGCTAAAACCGCCCCACTCTTATCCATAACGACCACCGCAATTTGTGCTTTTAATAATTTTTCGGCATTAATTACAGTAAATTTATTCAAAATTTCTTCCAAATTATTTTGTAATTTTTCATTTAAAGTAGTGGAAACTTTAAGAATTTTATCTTGAAAATTTTCTTTATTTATGAATTCAAAAATTTGTTGATAAGCATAATCCGCAAAATAAAAACGCTGACCAAAATCTTCGCGAAAAAAATCTTCATTATCTTTTTCATTTTCAAAGTTTTTATCTAAATAACCGCATTCTTGCATTGCCTTTAGAACGGTTCTGGTGCGCCTTTTGGCAAGTTCGGGATTATTTTTCGGAGAAATTTTAGATGGCGCCTTTAATAGTCCCGCTAAAAGTGCCGATTCTTGGATATTTAATTGCGCCACATCTTTGTTAAAATATTGCTTTGAAGCGTTGCCGATTCCATAATTATTCGATCCAAAATATGCACGATTTAAATAAAAAGTTAAAATTTGTTCTTTGGTAAAATTTCTTTCAAGTTGAAGCGCAAGTAAGGCTTCTTGGACTTTTCTACGAAAAGTTTTTTCGGGTTTTAGAAATAATAATTTTGCTAATTGCTGAGTAATTGTGCTACCGCCCTGCACTATTTTTCCAGCTTGTTTATTGGCAAAATAAGCGCGAATGATTGCTAAAAAATTAATTCCACCATGCGAAAAGAATCTGCGATCTTCCGTTGCAACAACTGCATTAATAAGCATTGTTGGCAATTCATAATAACTCACCTCGCTCTGATAAATCTCGCTACGATTGATAATTAAATTTTGATTGTCATAGTTTAAGCGAATAATTTGTTTAGAATTTTGATTTTCTAAATCGTCAAGACTGGGCATTCCGACGCAATAATAAGTTGCTATCGCGCCCATTGTAATGGTTAATAAAATTGTTAAAAAAATAATAATTTTAACAATTATTTTAAAACTAATTTTCGTCATAAAAAATGAAAACCAAACAAAATAGCAAAAAATTTATTTATAAAAATGATCAAATATTAAATCATGAAGACGCCTTGATAAGCATCGATGAAAGAGGTTTTTTATTTGGTGATGGCTTGTTCGAAACTTGTCGATTTTTAAATCAAAAAATCATAAATTTTGAAGCGCATTTAGCAAGAATCAAAATTGGTTTATTAAGTTTAAAATTAAACGCTGATATTCAAAATATCGAATCAAAATGTTATAATCTAATAACTAAGAATAATTTACAAGATGGAATAATTAGAATTTCCATAACTCGTGGAATTGGATCAAAGGGATATTTGCCGACCAATGAAACTCCAAACTTGATCATAATTCAAACTAAAGAATTACCCACCACCCCAAAAGAAATTAATTTAATGGTTTGCGAAATTAATCCCCCACCTTTTAAATTCAAGTCTGCCAACGGTTTACAATATATTTTAGCCAAAATTTCTGCCCAAGAAAATAATTTCTTTGATTCAATAATGCTTGATAAAAAGGGCTATATTTGTGAGACATCTTCAGCAAATATTTTTTGGATCAAAGATAAAATAATTTATACTCCAAGCGATGATTGCGAGATAGTTCTAGGAACGATTCGCAGTGCCTTAATTGAATTAAAATCTCTTCAAATTAAATGTGGAAAATTTAAAATTTCTGATTTAGAAAATGCCGATGAAGTTTTTATAAGTAATGCAAGTTCATTAATTCTTCCAGTTGATAAAATCGCATTTAGAGACAAAAAATTTACGCACAACATTAAATATAAAAAAATACTTGTAAAAAAAGTAATAAAGCTATTAAAAATAAGATTCGGTTTAATCTAACTAAATTTTTATAGATGTTTTTAACAAACAAATACATTAAAAAAATTAATAAAAAAGCTTTTACGATAATTGAAATATCAGTAGTGATTTTGGTTATTTCGGTAATGATTGTTGGCGTCATGACCAGTAAATCAATGGTTACTAAATCTCGATTAGCTAACGCTCAATCCCTTACTCAGCAATCATATGTTAATGAAATTAGCGAAGACTTAATTGCATGGTACGAAACCTCGCTTGAAGGAAGCTTTAACGCTTCTGAAATAAAAAATGATGGCTCTTTTATAACAGCTTGGAAAGACTCTAATAAAAGCGTAGTTACAAAAAATAATGCAACTGTAACAACACCACTAAACACAGCAAATCAACCAATATTAGTTCAAAATGTTTTTTATAATTCAATTCCTGGGTTGAGATTTTCAGGTGATCAATATTTAAATTTTAATGGAACAAAATTCGCCAAAAATTCTTATACTATTTTTGTAGTTGAACAGAGAAGTTCCAATAAAAGTGAAAATTATTTTATTGGTGGAACTGGAAGTTCTTTAAACAGTAATTTAAGCTTGGGATACGAAAATAACACATCAATATTATTCTCTCATTATCCAAGTGAATCACCGACCTTTAACAGATACATTTCATCTTATAAACCTCAAACCCCAATAATTCACACTTTTCTTTTTAACAACACAATCGGGAAAAAACATTCGATTAATGGTGGATCAATCTTCATCAATACCCCAGCTCAAACAACTTCAATAACTTCATTCAATTTAGCCATGATTGGCGCCTATAATCCAAGCGGGACATTAAAAACATATGTCGGCGACTTAGCAGAAATCATCATGTTTAAACGATCTTTAAAAACGGAGGAAATAGAAGCGATAGAGAGTTATCTCGGTAGCAAATATGGAATTCCAGTTTCCTAATAACCCTAAATTTAATAACTTTAACTTAAAATTTTTATGAAAAAAAATAAAGCATTTTCACTTGTAGAATTATCGGTAGTAATACTGATAATTGGTATTCTAATCGCGGGCGTCACGCAAAGTGGAAGATTAATTAGACAAATAAAACTCTCAACGGCACGCTCATTAACATCATCTTCGGATGTGGCCTCAATTAGGGATGTAACTGCTTGGTTTGAAGCTACAACTGCCGGAGTTTTCACAGACATCAATGGCAATACTGATATTGATGATAAGAGTAAACTAAGAGCTTGGCGCGATGTCAATCCTCAAAAGTCAATAAGTGATAAACCGATAATGACAAATGGTACAGCTGTTGATGGATCTACCAATAACACAGAACCAAAATATATTATTAGCGGTATTAATGGTCTTCCTTCAGTTTATTTTGATGGCGGAGCTGCTAATGGTGATGCCACTCTTTCAGATGCCACGGGTGACTTGATTTCCACCACAGATACTGCAACTATGCCTATACTTGCTCTTGACAAAACTTATTCAATGTTTGCGGTTTTTAGATCTGACAAAGGTAAAGCCCAACAAAATGCAATTATTGCACAAATTGGAAATGATTCAGCAAGTTTAGTTGATCAAGAATTTGCTTCGATCGGCTTATTAGATGGAGGCTCTGGCAACAACTCTAAACCAGGATTTATTACATCCACGACTGCAGCAGCAAGTTGGGTTCCTTCTGAAAGAATTACCGACTATAATGATTATATAGTTGGCGCTTTAGTTGATTTTATAACACCAACATCACCAGCCGATGCTTCTGTTAAATTATTTGTAAACTCACTTACCCCAGTTGTTTATCCAGCTGGCCAGACCCGCGCATCAACAAATATTGGCGCTGCTAAATTTATAATTGGAGCGGATGCTAAAACTACTGCTAGTGGTTATTTTACTGGCATGATTTCTGAAGTTATCGTTTTTGATCGTAAAATTAAAGATGAAGAAGCTTTAAGTGTAATGAAATATTTAAGAAAAAAATACAACATCAATAACTAATATCTCCCTACTCTACCCACTCGCATCATACTCAAATATGATGCGAGTATCACCAATAAAAACAAAGCTTCGATAAAATAAGGTAACATTTCTACAAATAATTGCTGATAAATTATCTTATTTTTAACCGCATAAACAACTATAAAAGGATATTCAAAAACCTCTTCGCTGACGACAAATAAATCACCTCTTTTTAACAAATTAAAACTTGAAAAAATATTAGATTTCTTAAAAGAATTCATAGCTTTTACTTTTGATAGAAACGCATTATTTTCTGAAAAATATTTTTCATTTGAATCTAAAACTATTTTTCCATCATAATTTAAAATCGCAAAATTTCCCAAATTTTTCATGGAAGAAATTTTAAACTTTTCTATTAAACTTTCGACTTTTACACTTAAAACTGAAGTTCCAACATGATAACCATTTTTACTCACAACTCCAACCGCAATTGGCAAAATATTTTGCCCGCTTAAAGCTCCAATAACAGTTTTTCCAACTTGTAATTTCCAAGGCTCATGTTCAGTTTTTTCTAGATAATCGCGAGAAGATAGATCAATTGGCTTCAAAACCTTACCAGCACTACTTGCAATCAAATATTTATTACTATCAATCCAGTATAACATTCCTTCAAAAAACACCTCATTGGCGACATGATTTTCATTACGAATTCGATCCATCGAAGATAATATTTCAAAACTTTCAACACCGAATGATTTTGATTTTAAAATTTCATGATTGATTGAATTTAAAAGCAATTGTGAATAATTTAAAAATCCTTCATACTCCTTTGCAACCTGAATCGCTAATGATTTATATTGAATAGTTTTTTCATCTAAAAAATCAAAATATCTTTTAGCTCCAAAAAAAATAACACTTAAAAAGGCACAAAAAAATACAAAGTAGACAAACCTACCGTTATTTTTTAAAGTTTTTTTTGTATTTTTTTTATAATCTTTTTGAATTTTCCTAAATTTATTTGTTCCCAATTTATTAAAACTCTGTTTAAATTTTTCTAAATTAATATTCATATCGCCAAATTTGATTTGATTTTTTTTGATTAAACTACTTAACACTACAAGCATTCGATGCTTTATCATCCTAAAACCATAATTCTTCATGATTTTTAATCAACAATTTTTTAAAATTTCTATATTACATTATAACTTTTTTTAAAAAAATACCTCAATAACCGCAATTCTTTATTTTATTTTAAAAAACAGTTTATATAATTGAAAATACATTAAAATTTTAAAAAATTAAACATTTCAAAAGCGGGGCGAAAAAAGCGAAAGCTCAAAACGATCCGCACTTATCAAAAAAATTAAACAAATATTATGGAGCGGTGGCCGAGAGGCTGAAGGCGTCGGTTTGCTAAACCGATATATGGTTGAAAAGCTATATCGGGGGTTCGAATCCCCCCCGCTCCGCCATTTAAAAGAGCTCCCAAAGGGAGCTCTTTTAAATGGCGGAATAGAGTTTGGATGAGAACCTGGGTTCGACAATTTTTTAAGTTTTTGTTAATTGAGCGAAGCGAAATTTATAAAAACTAAAAAATTGCAAGAGAATAAATTTTTGAAAAAAATTTATGAACTCCATCCCTCCCCCCGCTCCGCCATTTAAAAGAGCTCCCAAAGGGAGCTCTTTTAAATGGCGGAATAGAGTTTGGATGAGAACCTGGG
>CAMDCJ010000058.1 GCA_945890035.1 Rickettsia typhi | reverse complement strand
AAAAAGGTACCAGGTTACTTTTTTCTCTAATTACTAGAAACCAACATCCAAATAGTTTTTTCGTGCGATTTAGCGCGTTGGATAAAAATATCGGCACTTGATTCATCGCCTTCAGCCTGTGCGGTTTTGATAGCTTTGTGAAGATTTTTAACCAAAGTTTCATTATCAGAAATTAAATCTTTAACCATTTCTTTGGCAGAAAAATCTTTGTTAGCATTTTTTAATTCGCTATGTTTTTTGAAATTTTCAAAAGAGCCATCAACTTTAGAGCCTAAAGCACGAATGCGTTCGGCAACTTCGTCAATTGCGGTGAATAATTCTTCATATTGAATTTGAAATAATTCATGCAAAGGTTTAAAATTTTCACCGACCACATTCCAATGATAATTTTGCGTTTTAAGCATGAGCAAGTAAGATCCAGCTAAAATATTTTCTAAAGCTTCTAAGGTTTGATGATTTTTCATAATTTTGTAATTTTATAGTTTTAGATAAAAAAATATTTGATTACTTCTAAAATATTTTTCATTTAATTTTTCATTATACCAAATTAACTTGAAAATTTATTAATTAAGCAAAATTTTTCCCCCGGTCGCGCCTTACGCGACGACAGATCTTTGAGATAAAAATCTTTAAAAAATGAAGTCGTATGCCCATACAACTGAGGCTTTTTGAAGATTTTTAGCCAAAAATATAAAGCTTAATTAATAAATTACTATCAAGTAAATTTTCAGGTTAATTTGGTATTATTTCCTTTATTTGCAAGCTTTTTGTTATATAAAAAATTTTTATAATTTTTATTGTTAAAAAAAGACTTGATTTAAAAAAATTATTTGCAAAATTATTAAGTTTTTCTTAATAAGTATAATATATTAATTCAATTAATTTAATAAGTTTTTCTTATGAACCTTAGAGATTTAAAATATATTGTTGAAGTTGCTCGCGAAAGAAATTTTGCGAGGGCTTCGGCTAAAGTTTTTGTAAGTCAGCCGGCACTTAGTATGCAAATTAAAAAACTCGAAGAAACCCTGGGAGTTGAAATTTTTGAACGCGATAAACAAAATTTTTTAATCACTCCCGTTGGTGCTGAAATTATTAAAAAAGCCGAAATTATTTTACAAGAAAGCGAAGAAATTAAAATGATTGCCAAAAATTCTAAAGATCCGCATAAGGGAGAAATTAGGATTGGAGCCTTTCCAACCGTGGCTTCATATTTTTTGCCAAATTTTGTAAAAAATATTCATAAAAAATTTCCGCATTTAAAAATCTTTTTGATTGAAGCCAAAAGTGCTGAATTAATTACTAAATTAAAAAGTGGCGAGATTGATTTTTGCTTACTCGCCATGCCGATCAAGGATGATAATTTAATTGGTGAAAAAATTTTTAGCGAAAAATTTTTATTGGCGACGCCGAAGGGTCATCCACTTTCAAAAAAATCAAAAATCCAAATTAAAGAATTGAAAAAACAAGAATTAATGCTTCTCGAAGATGGGCATTGTTTGCGCGATCAAGCTTTGGAAATTTGTTCGATGGTTAAGGCTTTTGAAAATCAGGATTTTAAAGCAACGAGCCTCGAAACCTTGCGTCAGATGGTGGCAAACGGCACGGGAATTACGCTTATTCCTGAAATCGCCGTGCGCAGTGATGATAAAATTTCTTATGTAAAAATTTTCAACGCGCCTTTTCGCACCATTGGAATTTATTATCGCAAATCATCGGTGCAAAAAAATTTAATCAAAGAAATTATTAAATTGGCGAAATAAATTTTTACTAAACGCCCGTAGAGCCGAAACCGCTTGATCCGCGAATAGTTTCGTCGAGATTTTCTACTTCAATAATTTCAGCTTGTGCATATTTAGCAATAATCATTTGAGCGATGCGCATGCCTCGCGACACTACAAAATCAAGCTTTGAATGATTAATTAAAATAACACAAATTTCACCACGATAATCAGAATCGATAGTTCCGGGGGTATTCAAAACAGTGATGCCATTTTTTAATGCCAAGCCCGAACGCGGACGAATTTGAGCTTCAAAACCTTTTTCCAAAGCGATGGCGATGCCGGTTTTGATTAATTTAATTTCACCAGATTTTATAATAATATCTTCGTCGATTGAAGCGATTAAATCCATGCCAGCACTGCCATTGGTCTCGTATTTCGGTAAAGCTAAACCCTGAGAATTTTCAAGTTTTTTTATTTTTAAGATGGTCATTAGAAGATTTTTAAAATTAATAAATTTCAAGTTGATAAATTTACAAACCTTAAGTAAAATTAACAGAAATATTTCAAAATTTATTATCTAAACTGAAAATGTCTGAAATAAAAAACAACGATAATCCAAAAGACGAATCGCGTCGCAATTTAATTAAAAATGCGGCTTACGCCACTGCCGGAGTTGGTGCGGTGTGTGCAATTTTGCCTTTTGTCGATAGCATGAATCCGTCAAAAGATGTGCAAGCTTTGGCTTCGGTTGAGGTCGATATTTCCAATATTAAAGTTGGTGAAGAAAAAAAAGTAATGTGGCGAGGCAAGCCAGTCTTTATTAAAAGACGCACTGCGCAAGAAATCGAAGAGGCGCAAAAAGTTGATCTTGCTGAATTAAAAGACCCACAACTTGATTCTGATCGAGTCAAGGCCGGCAAAGAAGAATGGCTTATAACGGTTGGTATTTGTACACATTTGGGTTGTGTTCCAATTGGCGGACAAGGCGAATATAAAGGTTGGTTTTGCCCTTGTCACGGTTCGCAATATGACACTTCAGCGCGCATTCGCAAAGGTCCCGCTCCAAAAAATCTTGAAATTCCACCTTACGAATTTATCAATGAAAAAATAATTAAAATTGGATAAAAATGTCTTCACACGAAAATAATGAAAATATTAAAAATCCTTCAAGCCCTAAAGAAGAGCTTGAAGTTTTTCATAAAATTCACAATGATTTAGATCAATCAATTACTGAAAAATCTAAGTTGGCTGGCTGGATTAATGATCGCTTGCCAATCGTTGCGTCTCTTGAAAACACTTTAAAAAGACATCCTTATCCAAAAAATTTAAGCTATTGGTGGAACTTTGGTTCGATTGCCGGAATTTGTTTAGTGATACAAATTTTGAGTGGTTTATTTTTGGCGATGCATTATGTGCCTAACACAAAATTCGCTTTTGATTCGGTCGAGCATATCATGCGCGATGTTAATTATGGTTGGTTGATTCGTTATATTCATGCCGTCGGCGCTTCGATGTTTTTCGTTGCACTTTATGCCCACATGATTCGCAGTCTTTATTATGGCTCATATAAACCTCCGCGCGAGATTTTGTGGTGGGTTGGAATAATTATTTTCCTGCTTACAATGGCAACGGCTTTCATGGGTTATGTTTTGCCTTGGGGACAAATGAGTTTTTGGGGAGCAACGGTAATTACTAATTTATTTTCGGCGATTCCACTTGTCGGAGAATCAATCGTGCAATGGCTTTGGGGCGGTTTTTCCGTTGATAATCCAACCTTAAATCGCTTTTTTGTTTTACATTTCTTGATGCCATTTTTAATCGTTGGCATTGTCTTGCTTCACTTAGTTGCTCTTAGTACCACAGGTTCAAATAATCCGACGGGAGTGCCAATGAAATCGAAAAAAGATTCAATTTCTTTTCATCCATATTTTACTATCAAAGATATGGTTGGCTTTGTAATATTTTTCATAATTTTCGGCTATTTTTTATTCTTTTATCCAAACTCTTTGGGACATCCCGATAATTACATTCCAGCCAATCCCCTCGTTACTCCGGCACATATTGTTCCCGAATGGTATTTCTTGCCATTTTATGCAATTTTGCGCGCCGTTCCCGATAAACTTGGTGGAGTTTTGATGATGTTTGGCGCCATTATTTTATTATTTTTTCTACCTTATCTTGATAAAAGTAAAGTGCGTTCGGGTGCTTACCGCCCAGCATTTAAAAAGTTTTTTTACGTTTTCGTAATTAATTTTGTATTTTTGGGTTGGCTTGGAAAAGCGCCGGCGGATGGCTGGTATGTATGGGCTTCACGTTTATCAACCATGTATTATTACGCTTATTTCTTGTTGATTTTGCCTATATTGCCAAAGTTTGAAAAAACCTTGCCATTGCCTGAATCAATTGATGAGGATTATAAAAGTAAACATAAACATTAATCATGATTTATAAAATAAATCTGTTAAATCTAATATTTTAAAAATGAAGAAATATTTTCTAGTTTTGTTATTGTTGCCAAGTCTAGCTTTCGCAAATGCCGATGTCGATCCTTTGGTCGACGAATCGAAAATCACTTCGGCACTTCATCCCAATGAAATGAAATGGGAATTTGACGGTTTTTTTGGACGCTTCGATCGCGCTTCAATTCAGCGCGGTTATCAAGTTTACAAAGAAGTTTGCTCAGCGTGTCACGGTATGAAATTAATGTCATATCGCAATCTACAAGATATTGGCTTTTCTGAAGCCGAAGTTAAAAATATTGCTTCCGAATATTTAGTAACTGACGGCCCTAATGATGATGGCGAAATGTTTGAGCGCGCAGGTTTGCCGTCTGATAAATTCGTCGGCCCTTACGCCAATGAGCAATCAGCGCGTTCAGCAAATGGTGGTGCTTATCCACCCGATTTATCCTTGATTATCAAGGCTCGCCACGACGGCCCCAACTATGTTTACTCATTGTTAAATGGTTACAAAGACGCGCCAGAAGGCTTTGAAATGGCGGTTGGTAAAAATTATAATCCATATTTTGAAGGCAGGCAAATCGCCATGCCATCTCCAATCAATGATGACGGGCAGGTTGAATATAAAGACGGCACGATTGCAACCAAAGAGCAAATAACAATTGATGTTGTCAATTTCTTGCAATATGTTTCTGAGCCAGAAACCGAGCATCGCAAAAAAATGGGCATTCGTACCATGATTTTCCTCGGAATTCTTTTCGGATTATTGCTTTCTGCCAAAAGAGCAATTTGGAAAAATGTTAAATAATTTTTAAATATTTATGACTTTTATTTTTAACCAAGAAAATCAAAAAAAAATACAAGAAATTTTGGCAAAATATCCGCCTGAGCGCAAGAAATCAGCGGTTATGCCCTTGCTTGATTTAGCACAAAGACAAAATGATAATTGGATTTCTAAAGAAGTTATCGCAAAAATCGCCGAAATTTTAGAAATGCCTGAAATTAAAGTTTACGAAGTCGCCAGTTTTTACACGATGTATAATTTAAAACCTGTCGGCAAATATCTTTTACAATTCTGCAAAACCACGCCTTGTATGCTTCGCGGTATTGATAAAATTATTAAAACTTGTGAAGAAAAATTTGGAATTTCGATGGATCAAACCACCGTCGACGGCCTTTTTACTTTTAGAGAAGTTGAATGTTTAGGAGCTTGCGTCAATGCGCCAGTAGTGCAAATCAATGATGACTTCGCCGAAGATTTAACCGAAGAAAGCTTTTTAAAAATCTTAGAAGATTTAAAAAATGGCAAAAGTTTTCAAGTCGGATCACAAGTTGGACGCAAATGCTCCGCACCCGCAACTAATCAATAAAAATTCTAAATATTTATAGCATTTAGTAGGTAAGAATACCAAATTCACAAGCATGCAAATTTTATAAATATTAAATATTTATCCAAAAAATGGGCAATTAAAATTAATTAAAATTATTTTCTGTAATTACTTTTTCAATTTCATCTTCGTCAATTTCGCCTTGAATCACTTTGAAAATTTGTTGGTTTTTATCTAGAAAATAGGTTGTCGGGATTGATTTGGGAATTTCAAAACTAATTTTTTTAGCATCAGAATAAAAGCCATTGCCAAAAGATAATTTATCGGCAATTTTTTTGACATCTTCAAAATTTTCTTTGTCATCAATCGATATTCCAACTATCTCAAGCCCTCGTGACTTTTTATCTTTATAAATTTTATCTAAAATTTTTAATTCTCTTTTACAAATTCCGCACCATTTTGCCCAAAAAACAATAATCGTCATTTGATTTTTTTGCTTTGCTAAATTGAATTTTTTGCCATCAAGAAAAGTTATTTCGAGTTTTGGTTTAAGGGTCTTCGAGACTTTTATTTCCTCGGTTTTTGTGGCGTGAGTGACGGCAAAACAATTAGAATTTAACAATAAAAAAATTGTTAAAATTGTGAATAAATTTTTCATGAAAAATTAGCTTTTAAATTAAAGTCGCCAAGAAATTCTTGAACTAAGGTGAGGGCGGAAATTATGGCGGTGTCGGCGCGTAAAATTCTTGGCCCCAAATTTAATAAAAAACAATTTTTTAGTGAATAAAATTTTGTAAGTTCTTCCTTAGAAAATCCGCCTTCGGGTCCAATAAAAATTATAATTTCTTGATCATTTTTTGGTAAAATTTTTGAAAAAATTTCGCTGGCTTTTTTGCCATTTCCTGACTCGTCGCACAAAATTAAAATTTTATTTTCTAAATTTTCTTTGAGTAAATTATCGAGTTTTTTTATTGCAAAAATTTGTGGAAAATCATTGCGACCACATTGTTCGCAAGCCTCTTTAATATTGGCTTTGAAGCGTTCTTCGTTAATTTTATCAACGATAGTTCGATGCGTAATAATTGGTTGAAAATTTCTAACACCAAGTTCGCTCGCTTTACTCGCCACAAAATCAATCCGCACATTTTTCACGGGAGCAAAAGCCAAAGTTATATTTGGCGATTTTCTCAATTCGGCGATTTTTTCAACAATTTCTAAAGTTAAAGATTTCTTTTGAATATCAATTATTTTTGCAATAAAATCGCCATCAAAACCATTGAAAATCATAATTTCGTCACCAATTTTTTGACGCATTACTTTAATTAAATAATCAAAATCATTGTTGTTAATTTGAAGCTTTTGATTTAAAATGTCGCATGATAAATCGAGTTTGATATCGAGGAAGAGTCGAATTTTTGGTAATATTTTTTTGTTAGAAAACTCAAACATTTTTTTAAGATGACATTACTTTTTATATTTTTTTTGGCAATCGTAATCTCGGCGATTGTAATTAACAATAATTTAAAAAAACAGCGAATTAATTTTTCCGCAAAGCAAAGATTTAGCTCGCTTTCTAGGCATTACAGCTACTGCTTCATATTGTGGTCTGTGGTTTTATTTTTAACTTTACTCGTCACAAATTTTGTATTTTTTACAAAAATTTTATTAATTTTCTTAATAATTTTTGCCAATTTTTTCTTAATAAAATTTTTATTCAAAAGAAATTTTAATGCTAAAAAACATTTTGAAAAATTTCAGATCACAGTGTTGTCGATCACTGCTAGCATTGGAATTCTAATAACCCTGATCGTTAGTATTTCAATTTTAGTTGAAGCTTTGCGATTTTTTAAAATAGTAAGTTTTACCGAGTTCTTTTTTGGCTTAAATTGGAATCCGCAAATGGCCATAACCGCAGAGCAAGAAGTTGGTAAAAGCTCTTTCGGAGTGGTGCCGGTTTTTTTAGGAACCTTGTTGATAACTTTGGTGGCAATGTTGGTGGCGGTGCCAATTGGCATTATGTCGGCAATATATTTAGGAATGTATGCAAAAGCTAAAACGCGTGATATTTTAAAGCCTATTTTAGAAATTTTGGCGGGCGTGCCGACGGTGGTTTATGGTTATTTTGCGGTAACCACAATCGCTCCACTTTTCAAAAGTTTTTTTAATGGCGTTGGAATCGAAATGTCGGCGGAAAGCGCTCTCTCAGCTGGTTTTGTAATGGGCGTGATGATTATTCCTTTTGTTCTTTCTTTAACCGATGATGCCATATCCTCGGTTCCGCAAAGCTTGAAAGATGGAGCTTTGGCGCTTGGAAGCACTAAATCAGAAATGATTAAGAGGGTAGTTTTAATTTCGGCGATGCCAACCATAATTGGCGCTATAATTTTAGCGGTTTCGCGTGCAATTGGCGAAACCATGATTGTGGTGATGTCGGCGGGATTGGTTGCTAAATTAAGCTTTAATCCTTTAGATTCCGTAACCACGGCGACCGCTCAAATCGTTACTCTTTTAGTGGGTGATCAAGAATTTAATAGCCCCAAAACCTTGTCGGCGTTCGCTATAGCATTAACGCTTTTCGTTTTTACTTTTGCTTTCAATGTCGTGGCGCTAATGGTGATGAAGAAATGCTCTCGTAAATAAATTCCTAGGAGCTCTAGCTCTTCCCTTTAGGCTTATACACCTACAAATTTCTATAAACTCTTAAAAAGCTTCAGGCTGTAGCTCCCCCCTTGAGGGGGAGCAGATTCTAGAAACTTAACGGTAGTTAAGTTTCTAGAATCGTGGGGGGTCAGAAAAGCTTTGATAATGAACGGTTTCGAGTCGAAGTAAAAATTTCTAAAAATATTTTTTTAAAAAAGACAATTTCTTGATTTTAGTTTTAATTAACAATTTTGCCAATTTTTTAAACAAAAATTGGTGATTTTTAAAATTTTTCCCTTGACTCGGGAGGGTTAACTATATAGGCATTTCTGACCCCCCACGGCTAAAAGTTTTAACTACCGTTAAAACATTTTAGCCTGCTCCCCCTCAAGGGGGGAGCTATGGCACCGAAAGCGTTTAAACTATTGTAGAAAATTTTAGGGGTGTAAAGCCCCTTGAGGGCTCTTCGCATAAAAAAAATAGCCTAAAATTCATCGCGAATAGGCGAATTTACTTCGCCTGAAGCGATTCAAATTAAACTATCTCCAACCTAGGAAATACTGCCTTTGGCTCGTTAATCGGATGTCCAACTTTTAAAAAATCGGTAAGATTCGTAAAATCACGTTTATTATTTTCAACATTGAGCAAATCTAAAATTTTATTGGCGCTTATTGGCGTAAAAGGCGCAAGTAAAATGGCGATGAGGCGCAATGATTCGGCGGTTTCGTGGAGCGATTGATTCATCTCGTCAAATTTACCTAATTTTTTCAAATTCCACGGAGCGGTGTCGTTGAATTTTTTATTGACCAAATTGGCGAAATCAATCACCGCTTGAAGGGCTTTATCAAAAGCTAAATCGTCAAAAGCTTTAAAATAATTTTCGATAAAAGGTTCGATATGAGTATGCGAATGCTCTACGCCCGCAGGGATTTTGGCGTC
>CAMDCJ010000057.1 GCA_945890035.1 Rickettsia typhi | reverse complement strand
AAATAATTCCCGAATAAAAATCGACATTTGGAAAGAGTTTTCGTGAGACAAAATATTCGTCATTTAATGCAATTTTTTCAAGCTCAATGGCGATATCGAGAAGCGGATCTTTAATGCCAAGCTCTCCCAAAACTTCATCACACGCCTTCTTCAAAACCGAAGCGCGCGGATCATAATTTTTATAAACACGATGTCCAAAACCCATCAAACGGAATGGATCATTTTTATCTTTAGCGCGCTTAATAAATTCAGGAATTCTATCTAAAGTTCTAATTTCTTGAAGCATTTCGATCACCTCTTCATTGGCTCCGCCGTGGGCTGGACCCCATAATGAAGAAATACCCGCGCCAATGCAAGCAAAAGGATTAGCGCCCGATGAACCCGCCAAACGCACCGTTGATGTTGAGGCATTTTGTTCGTGATCGGCGTGTAAAACAAAAATCATCTCCATAGCTTTAGCAATTGTTGGACTAACCTTATAATTTTCAGTTGGCTTTTCAAACAACATTTGTAAAAAATTTTCAGCAAAACCAAGATTATGTTTTGGATAAATAATCGGCTCACCGATTGAGTATTTGTAAGCCATCGCTGCCAAAGTTGGCATTTTGGCGATGATTTTATAAACCACATCGAGACGCCCTTCAGCGCTTGTTAAATCCATGGTTTCGTGATAAAAAGCCGACAAAGAAGCAACAGCTCCGACCATAATTGCCATCGGATGCGCCTTACGCGGAAAACCTCGAAGCAAAATATTGATTTGATCGTGAACCAACATATTGCTTTTAATATTTTTGCTAAAATCTTGATATTGATTTTGATTCGGCAAATCGTGATTCAACAATAAGTAAGCCACTTCTAAATATTCGGCTTTTTTCGCCAAATCTTCAATTGAATAACCGCCGTGACTCAACACACCCTTATCGCCATCGATGTAAGTAATTTTTGATTCGCACGAAGCGGTGGACAAAAATCCGGGATCATAAGTGAACATTCCACTTTCTTTGTAAAGCGTTGAAATGTCGATAACATCTTGTCCAATTGAGGCTTTTTTAATTGGAAGATTTATCTCTTTGCCATCTGGAAGAGTAAGCTTGGCGAAATCTGACATAATAATTTTTAATTTGAAATTGGAGGTATTTTATAATACAAAAATAAAACTAAATTTCATCACTTGCAACAACTCGTTAAGAAATTTTAAAAATTTATTTTTGGGTTAAATTTATTGACAAAAATAAATTTAATTTTTTTCGTAGAATTATAACAATAATTCTTTAAAATTATAAAAAAATATTGGAGAAAAATCACTTCAATAAATAACCTAACAACAAATTTAATGAATGAAAATTTGAATTTATCCAATATTTTACAAATAAAAAATAAACCGATTTCTGAAACTAAAATCGTGGTGGCGATGTCGGGAGGCGTTGATTCATCTGTGGTGGCGTGCATGTTACACGAGGCGGGTTATCAAGTAATCGGCATCACTTTACAACTTTATGATTTGGGCGAAGCCTTGAAAAAAAAGAATGCGTGCTGTGCCGGCGTCGATATTTATGATGCCAAAAAAGTTGCCGAAAAATTCGGTTTTCCGCATTATGTTTTAAATTATCAAAATGCTTTTAAAGAAGCGGTAATCGATGATTTCGCCGATTCATATTTGCGTGGCGAAACGCCAATTCCGTGCGTAAAATGCAATCAAACTGTAAAATTTGGTGATTTATTGAAAGTGGCGCGCGATCTTGGCGCAGATGGCATGGCGACAGGTCATTATGTTCAAAAAATTGTTAATTCCAAAGACAAATCCGAACTCCACAAAGCCATTGATCACGGCAAAGATCAAAGTTATTTTTTATTCGCCACCACGCAAGAACAACTTGATTTTTTGCATTTTCCGCTCGGCGGATTTAATAAAGAACATACGCGAAAATTGGCAGAAAATTATGGGCTTGAAGTCGCCAATAAACCTGATTCACAAGATATTTGCTTTGTCCCAAATGGTGATTACGCTTCGGTAATAAAAAAACACCGCCCCAATGCTTTCAAGGCTGGAGAGCTTATTCATATCGAGACTAAAAAAGTTTTAGGAACGCATGAGGGCATTATTAATTTTACTTTAGGACAGCGCCGTGGGCTTGGAATCGCCTACCCTCACCCACTTTATGTCATTAAAATCGATCCACAAAATAATCAAGTTTTTGTCGGCGAAGAACATTTTTTAGATCAACAAATTTTTATGATTCGCGATTGCAATTGGCTTATCGATTTACCCAAAATTGGCGAGAAATTTGAAGCCGAAATTCGCATTCGTTCGAGTGCCAAAGAACATCCCGCAACGATTGAAATTTTAGAGAATAATCGCGCCAAAATTGTCATGAAATCGATGACGCGCGCTATCACACCGGGTCAAGCCGGAGTAATCTATTTCAATGATCGCGTGGCAGGTGGCGGATGGATTGAGAAAGCAACTTAAAAAACACTAAAAAATTCACTAATTTTAAGATATCACCAATTTTCTTACATTATTTTTTGAAAGTTAAATTAAACAAATTATTAAATTTTCAAGTCAATTTATTATTATAATTGCTTATTTAAAATTTATTTATTATTAATATAAAGATTCATTACAACAATATTTTTTAGATTTTAACAAAAGCAACTATGCCAAAATTACCAACGCTAATCATAACATCCCTAGCATGTTTAGGCTGTGTTAACGGCTTAGGCTCTGAAAATAAACTAGGATTGACTGGTGCAAACATAACCACCGTTGCCGGCAATAAATTTGGACCTAGTTTACAAAATAACCTTGATAGAGCAATACCTAGCAAAGGTAATTCTTTGGGAAAGACTGATTACATTGTTACAAAATTGGATATAGCAGAAGCCGTTTTGGGGGGTCCGTCGCCAAGAGATTTATCGCAACATGTTTCAAAGCCAGCAACACCAGAACAACGAGAAGCTTATATACGAAAAAACATAGAAGAACTGATAATTGCATCATTTCTTGGAATTAGTTTTGGAGATGAAAATAATCCAAGGGCTCTTATAGTTAAAAATACTAATGAAGAAATTCATGCTGTTCAAAGTACAATTGTATCTACACCACTATTTCCACATTATATGGAAATAGATCGCGGAACCAAAGAATTGATGCGTACAATTTATAAATCTCCAAGATTTAATGCATTAAAAAAGGAAAGAATGGATTGGACTAGAAAAACATTTGGATCGGAAATGATTGAGAGCTTCATTGAATTTGATAAACAACAAATAAAAAATTTTTTGGAAAGTTACGAGATAACATCCGATAAAACAAGTATTGAGGAAGAAAGTTCAAAAATTTCGCCACCCTCCCAGCAAATATGCCAAAATGAAATCAAAAAGTTATCACAAGAACCTGGTGTTATACAAGAGATTAAACCATTAGCCTCGATAAAATTGAGTAATAATCCGCAAAGATTAAGTGTAAATATTACAGCTTCCGAACTCTGATGTTATAATAGCGAATTAACTTGAAAATACATACTTTTTATAATTTAAAAATTAATCTTCATATTCTTGATTAAAAACCCTTAAAAAGTTGGTTGCGTTAAGACAGCGACAGGAAGTCTCAGATGCAAAATTCCATCCCCGCGCGCAAATCTTTTTCAAAGAAAAAATGAAGTATTTTTATCTATAAAACAACTACAAAAAACTAAATTTCATCGCGAATACGGCGATTCAACTGAAAGCTAAACTTGCGATAGGTTCTTCGCGTTTAAAAAATAGCCTAAACGGCTATTTTTAGCAAATAACGGGATCAGGGTTTCTCGCGTATAAAAAATAGCCTAAACGGCTATTTTTAGCGAGAAACGGGATAAGGAGCCAAAGGCGACGCAATCCCTGGGCAAAGTCCTTTTCAAAGAAAAGGACGAAGCCAAAGCGACGCAATCCCCGTCGCGAATCTTTTTTGAAAAAAAAGATGAAGCGTTTATCCACAAAGAAATTGTAAAAATAACTAAACATTTATCGCGAATGGGCGAATTTATTTCGCCCGAAGCGATTCAACCTCTTTCTAAATTTGCGCAAGCAAATTTAATGCGTAAGCAAGCAAATTTATTAAAACGGAATAAAAACTCGCACCAATAATCCGCCATATTTCTTTGAATCATCTAAAGAAATTCTACCGCCATGTGAAGTGATGGCGTCAAGCGCAATCGCCATTCCAAGCCCCGAACCAACCGATTCGTTAACCTTATCAAGATTGCGCGAATTATCGATGCGATAAAATGGCTTAAAAACATTTTGTCGTTCTTTTTTTGGAATTCCTGGGCCATCATCTTCAACTTCAATAATTAAATTATTTTGCGAAAGATAAGTATTTAAATAAACTTTATTAGAATGGTTCAAGCCATTATTTATAAGGTTTTTCAAGGCGCGATTGAGCGCTAATTTTTTAATAGGAATTTCAAAATTATTATCTATTTTAGTTTCATAAACTATGTTATGATTCATTTTTAAATAATAATCGATAATTTTTTCTGTTAGAAATTTATTAATCTTTGTAATATTTATTTTTTCTTTATCGTCGCCCCGAGCGAAATCCAAATATTCATTTACCAATTTTTCCATATCGTGAACATCACTTTTTAAATCATCAATTTCAGAGCCTTGCTTCATCATTTCAAGTTGTAATTTCATGCGTGTAAGCGGAGTGCGTAAATCATGCGAAACCGCCGAAAGCATGTCGGTTCTTTGCGAAATTTGACGCATCACGCGCTCTTTCATTTTTATAAAAGAAATTGTCAGCGAACGAATTTCTTGCGAACCGCTAGGGCGGATGTTTGAAACATCTTGCCCTCTTCCAAATTTTTCAGCTAAATCACTTAAATTTTTTAACACTCTAATTTGATTTCTAAAAAAAATAATTGAAATTAATGAGGTTAATATCGTGGTTAAAATCATCCAAAAAGTAAAAACATAAGAACTTGAGCTGGTGATTTTTTTAATCGGAATATCGAACGCCAAAATACCTCGTCCTGATTGCACTTTTACCGTTATCATATCGGTATTTTCATTATCTTCAAAAATTTGATAGGGCTTTAAACCATTATTAGCAAGCTCTGCTTTAAAGCGATTATAAGGGTCAATAATCGGATTAACATATTTATAAAATTTACTTTTATGCCAATCGCTATCGGCAATTTTTTTCGTTTTCAGCCAACGATTATGTTCAAAAGAAAATTTCATTCCGGTATTATCAGAAAGCTCTTTTAACAACGATTTATATCCTGGTTTGTTGACGGAATTTTTAACAAAAACCATTTCGGCAATAACACTTCGCGCCATGTGCTTCGTGATTACATCGAGATGCGCATAATAAAAAACATAAATCGAAACAAGTTGCACAATCAACGCCGAAACGATGATGATCATCATTGAGCGTCCGAATAAAGATCTGGGGATAAATTTTTTCAACCTTTGCATTTGTGAAAATTGGTTTTATAATTTTAAAAAATGACTTCTAATAATTTTTAAAAACATGGAAAATAAAATTACCGCGAGCAATGTTAATCTTTATTATGGACAAAAACAAGCTTTGTTTGGCGTAAATATTAATTTTAAAGAAAAGACGGTTACCGCCTTGATTGGACCTTCGGGATGTGGTAAATCTTCTTTTTTAAGATGTTTAAATCGTATGAATGACACGATTTTAAATTGTAAAATTGATGGCGAAATTTTATTAGATGGTAAAAATATTTATCACAATGAACTTGACTTGGTTCTTCTTCGCGCAAGGGTCGGCATGGTTTTTCAGAAACCCAATCCCTTCCCTAAAACTATTTATGAAAATGTCGCTTACGGTCCAAAAATTCACGGTCTTTTTCAAAAAAAATCTGAGCTCGATAATATCGTCGAAGAAAGCCTAACTAAGGCCGGATTATGGAACGAAATTAAAGATCGCCTTCACGATCAAGCCAGCGCTTTGTCGGGCGGACAGCAACAGCGACTTTGCATTGCGCGCACCATCGCCATCGAACCCGAAATTATTTTGATGGACGAACCGTGTTCTGCCCTTGACCCGATTGCCACCGCCAAAATCGAAGAATTAATCGACGAACTCAAAGAAAATTTTACGATTATTATCGTGACCCACTCGATGCAACAAGCGGCGCGAGTTTCCGACATGACGGCATTTTTTAATATGGGAAAAATTGTTGAATATGGCACTACCGACAAAATTTTCACTAACCCGGTAAATCAACAGACTCAAGATTATATCACGGGTCGCTTTGGTTAATTTTAAAAAATAATAATGTTTGGTTTTTCTTTAGCGGAACTATTTTTAGTTTTATTGGCGATTCTTATTTTTATTAAACCGCAAGACCTGCCGGAGATTGCGCGCTTTATCGGCAAGGCGATTTATCACGGCAAAAAACTTTATCAAAAACTCAAAAATTCTTTGACAGATTTAGAAAAAGAATTTGAACTTGATAGCCTTCGGCACGAAGTAAATCAAGCCATCGCTTCGGAAAAACTAAAACATGAAGATGTTGACGAAGACACAACTGTAATAGTTGACATGTATGGCAATGAGCATCGCGTTAACAATATCAAAGAAATTCGTAGCGATTTAGATGATGAAAAACTTAAGCAAGAAGTCGAAGAAAGCAACGCTTTGAATAAGTCGAAGACTGGTAAAAAAAATGAATATGGAGAAACGAAAGAGAGTTAAATATTTTATAAATTAATTTTTCTTTTCTGGAAAAAGAGATTTGATTATCAGATATGGTAGCCCGAGAATGTTGATGGTTGTAGTTGTGAGCAATGCTATAACTACGCTACTTTCTAATTTTCCCTCGTTCAAAACCAAAAGAAGCAATATATAAGCTATAAAAAATAGATAAACAGAAACAATCCGTATAACCCAAACGCAAATGCCCTTTTTAAGTTCAAGTTCTTGTTTAGAAATATCTATCTTAAGCTGGAGTTCTTGTTGAGAAATATCTTTCTTAAACTGGAGTTCTTGTTGAGTGATATCATTCTTCAATGTTTTTTCTCGCAAATTCTCATCTCGAACCCTTAAGTCATGTGGAGTTGAATTTACATAATCTTCCTTCTTATGCTTTTCAACACTTAATCTGAAATTTTGATTAAGATTTTCTTTATCTTTCATCGATTAAGCAGATTTAAGATATTTTTCAATCGCTTCTTTGGCTCTTCTTACAATTTCATCATCTCTCATGGGAGAATTTTCACCCTGAGCATAAGCAAGAGACCAAGGAGTGCTTCCATCTTCGTGCGTAATTTTACTCAAATCCCAACCATCGCGATTTTTATAGGTTCTCCAGATGGCGCCAACAACCCCTAAAGCATCTTCATCATCTTTATCGATAACAGGAAAAGATATTTTATTATTTTCCAATTCAAAATTTATAGAATATTGTTGAATTGGTGAATTGCCAAATCTTTTGAACTCATGATAAATCGAAGGAACAACTGGGCCATAGCGCCAAGCTTCTACCGTTTCTGTGAAGAGTTTTTTTTCAAAAATCGCAAGATACCAAGCATAAGAAAAATAAACCAATTTTATTAACTTCATTGGCGTCATATCTTTGATTCCATCATTCTCAGCTTTTGAAAGAAAATAATTTGCTATATGGGCTGGTAAATATGTGTTTTTCATTTTTAATATCTTTTTATTTTGGTGTTATTTTAAGATTAGTTATGAATTTTTATTCAAGAATAACTAATGTAATTTTGTGATAAACATTATATTGATTGCAAAAATATTCTGTCAATAGTTTATTTTTAAACAAAATTAAATTTGCTAAAGCAAATTTAGCTTTTAAGTTGAATCGCTTCACGGCGAGTAAATCGCCGTATTCGCGATGAGATTTTGGATTTTGGCTTCGAGTTTTTATTATCTCACGAACTACCCCCCAAATCAAAAACAAAACCAACATTAATTGAGCGCGAAACATTGTTAATCAAGGGTTTGTGTGGCGCATCGCGATAGCGTCTATTTTCGAAATTATGGCGAATTTCAAAAGATAATTTTTGATTTAAGCGATAAATTAAACTAGTTTTAAATTCATTGTCCAAACTATAACGATCGATAAAAAAATAACTGCGTTGATTGAGCGTAAAATTTTCCCAAAATTTGTAATTTAGGCGGGTCGAAAGAATATAATCAATTTCGCTTCCTAAATTTTTCATAACATGATTTGAAGTACTTAAATCGACTTCCAATTTATCTTTGAAAAAAATATAGCCAAAACCTGTGGCTGTTCGATTATCGTAGTAAAAACTCGACATGTCGTCATAAATTGTGCGATGATAAAGAACTCCATAAAAATTACTTGCCAAAATTCGCGCTTTGCTGGCGAAAGTTGCATCATAAAGTTCGGAAGTTTTTATATCAAATTGTTTTTTTTTACCACTGCCAACATCGGCATATTTGACTTCGTGATCAAAATTTAATTCATGAATAAAATTCATACTTTGATAAAGATAGCGCGAGGTCGCTTGATAATTTCGCGAATTATTATCGGAAGAATAATTGCCGGTTAATGACAAATATTGTTTGGCTCGACTGCCTTTGTAAAATTTTTTTGTCCTCGGCGAAACAATAGCCTCGCGGGTTGAACGCGATTCAATTGCTAAGGAATTGTTAGCGTTAAAAAATATGCACAAAAAAATTAGTGCTGAAAAAACTAGCTTGGAAAGTGTTGGCATTTGGGTTTAGGTTTAGGGTTCGTGGCGTTGATAATTTATATAATTTAATCTTTATTTTTCAATCAGGCGGAGGTCGCTTGCGGTAGGACGACCATGGTAAATTAATTTGAAGACGAGTCTGCGTAAGCCTACTTAATGTAGGTGGGCAAAGACGAGACCTGAAAAATTCATTCGCATCATTTGAAAGGTTCTTCGCGTGAAAAAAATAGCCTAAACGGCTATTTTTAGAGAAGAACGGGATCATGAGCGACAGCGAAGCAATCCCAGTCGCGAGTCTTTTTCGAAGAAAAAGATGAAGCGTTGTAATAAATTCATTCGCATCATTTAAAAGGTTCTTCGCGTGAAAAAAATAGCCTAAACGGCTATTTTTAGAGAAGAACGGGAT
>CAMDCJ010000056.1 GCA_945890035.1 Rickettsia typhi | reverse complement strand
GAAGTGCCGAAAAATAATAAAATCGAGAATCAAAATTATAACGCGCCGATCCCCGTCACTTATGTTCCCGCCCGCAATACAATTTTTCTATCTTACGCCCTCGCCTTCGCCGAAATTGTCAAAAGTTTTGATATTTTTATCGGCGTCAACGCCGTTGATTATAGCGGTTATCCCGATTGTCGTAAAGAATTTATCGATGCCTTTCAAACCCTTGCCAATCTTGCTTGCGCTTCATCTTCGCAAAATTTTGGAAGCTTTAAAATTCATACTCCATTAATCGCTTTAAAAAAATCAGAAATTATTCAAAAAGGCGTTGAATTGGGTGTTGATTATTCGATAACGCATTCATGTTATGATCCGCAAATTATTGATGGCGAAAATTATGCTTGTGGCACTTGCGACTCTTGCTTGATAAGGCTCGATGGCTTCAAAAAAGCTGGCCTGATTGATAAAATAAAATATATTTAATTGCTCAAAATATATTTTTCTTCATCCTCAACAACCTTTCCTCCGGCTTCTTTCAACAACAAAAAGAATGGTTGAAAAAATTCAAAATTAGTTTTTTTGTAAATTATTTGTTCGATTTTTGCCGAAGCTAAATTGGCGATTTCAAGAGTTTTACAACCCAAATTGCGTGGCATAATTTTTAAATCTTGAGCGAGCTTAACATCATCACAAACCGTAAGCATTTCAGCTTTACTTGTTCTTTTCGAAACTCTAATTCTACGATTGTTTAAATAAGCTCCAAAACCCTTCTCGGAGTAGTAAAGTTCTCCCCCAATAATTTTAGAAATAGCCACCGAAATTGCTTCACTTTGGCCGTTACTATTGCGATAAATTAAAGCGATACTAACGGTAAAATCGGTTGAGGCGCGCAATAAATTTTCAATGCCATCGACGACATGAATAATCAAACTATATTCAGAATTTTCTTGAATAGAAACTTTTTGTCCGTCGCTAAAAATAATATTAAATTCGGGACGAAATTTAGCGAAATCTTCAATTAAAACTTGCTTGACGCGATTATATGAAGCGCTAGTAAATTTTGAGGCCGAGGCCGGATTTGATTGTAAATTTTCAAGCTCAACAAAATCGCGAGAAATGTGATTCGAAGCCTTTTCAATTGCTTTAATAATGATGTTTAAATTAGCGCTAAATCGCATAAACTTTTATGATAAATTATGATTGTGAAATAAATTTATTAGTATTTTTAACGGGTTTTAAGTTAAATTCCATGATTATTTCATCAAAGTTTTTTAAGCTCACCAAACTATGCCCATAAAAATTCTGATCATCATGCCCCAAATTGTCAGAACGATAATGGCTTCCGCGACTCTCTTTGCGATTCAGAGCGCAGAATCCAACTGCCACAGAATTTAATAATAAATTTTCGAGCTCTAAATACAAAACCAACTCTTCATTCCATAATAAATTTTTATTTACAATTTTATAATGGTTAAGTTTTTTAATTAAATCCTTATTAACATCAATTCCTTCCAATATTAGATCGTGATTTCTAAAAACGCCCAAAGTTTTTTCATTATTTTTTTGCATTAATTTTTTAATTTCACCTAGAGATTGTTGCTTTTTAACTTCTTCAAAATCTTTGTCGCCAGCAAATTTATTATAAAAATTAGCAATTTTTTGTTGAGCAATTTGTTGAGAAATTTTTACAACTTCTTGAGAATTTTTTTGATTTAATTGAATATTTTTAACGGCATTTTCGCCGGCTATTTTGCCAAAAACAATTAGATCGAGCAATGAATTGCAACCCAAGCGATTAGCGCCGTGAACCGAATGACAAGCAACTTCGCCAACCGCCATCAAGCCCTCAATAACATTGCAGTCAACATCGCAAGCCACGCCACCCATCGAATAATGCGCAGATGGCGCAATTGGAATTAAATCCTGACTCACATCGAGTTTCAAAAATTTTTCAACCAAATCGACTGCACCGGGAATTTTATCGCGCAAAGTTTCTTTAGATAAATGGCGCAAATCCAAGTAAAGATAATCAGAATTTTCGCCAGCGCCATTGCCTTTAAAAATCTCTTTCGCCATTGATTGAGCGATGATATCGCGCGATGCCAACTCCATCATTTTTGGAGCATAATCTTGCATAAATCTATGATGATTTTTATTGAGCAAATATCCGCCCTCGCCTCGCGTTGCTTCAGTAATTAGAAAGCCCGAACCATAAATTCCGGTTGGATGAAATTGCACAAATTCCATATCTTGTAAATCGATTCCGGCCTTGAAAGCCAAAGCCGTTCCATCTCCAGTGCAAATTGTCGAAGAAGTTGTATTGTGATAAATTTGACTATAACCGCCCGTTGCTAAAATAACTATTTTTGCAGAAAAAATAAACAATTCTCCGCTATTTAAATCAACCGCCAAACAGCCAAAACATTGATTATTTTCAACCAATAAATCAATGACAAAATATTCATTAAAGAACTTTATATTCTTTTTTAGAGCTTGTTGATAAAGAGTGTGTAAAATTGTTTGCCCGGTATTATCCTTAGAGTAGCAAGCGCGATGAGCGATTTCTCCTTTGCCAAAATCGGTACTTTGACCGCCATAAGCTCTTTGGGCTATTTTATTATTTTCATCGCGAGAAAAAACTACGCCGTTTTTTTCAAGATAAATTATGGCGTCGCAAGCGTTCTTGCATAAAACTTCAACCGCATCTTCATCCGCCAAAAAATCAGAGCCTTTTATGGTGTCAAAAGCATGCCATCGCCAATCATCTTTGGTGACATTTCCCAAACTGGCGTTAATTCCACCTTTGGCCGAAACGGTGTGGCTGTTGGTTGGTAAAACTTTACTAATTATTGCAATATTTTGTAAATTATTATCGCTGGCGGAAATAGCGCTCATCAAACCTGCGCCACCCGAACCGATAATTAATGTATTAAAATACTTGCAATTTATATCATAAATCATTTAAAAATGTATAAATTTTTAACTCAGATTAATTTATAAAATTGATAAAAATAATTCTTTGCGCTTTTAATGAAGCAAAAAATATTCAAAAACTTATCCCTAGTATAATTCATGAATTTGAATTAATGCAACGAGAGTTTGAGATTATTTTTTGCCTCGATTGTACCACCGATAATTCGGTTGAAATAATCGAAAATTTTAAAAATAAGTGCCCAATAACAATATTGCCCATCGATAATCATCGTGGACTTGGCTTGGCTTATAAAAAAGCCTTCTTGCATGTTATTTTTAATTCAAAGCCTGATGATCTTATCGTCTCTTTTGATGCCGATTGCACTCACAATCCGTCACAACTTAAAGATATGCTTAAAGTTTTTGAAGAAAAAAACTTAGATTTTATGGTGGCTTCACGCTTTGTAAATTCAAGCTCTATCGCCCATTTTCCATTCTATCGAAAATTAATCAGCGCTTCTATTTCTTTATTTTTGCAAACATTTTTTCCGATTAAAAATTCACAAAATAAAATTAAAGATTATACCAGCGGTTATCGAATTTATAAAAATGATGTTTTGCAAAAGCTTTATAAAAAATTGGGCACAAAATTAATTACCGAAAGCGATTTTACTTGCTTGATTGAGATTTTAATAAAATTGAATCAACAAAAATTATTAAAAAGCTTTGAAGAATACCCAATTCAATATGAATATGGTGAAAAAATTGGTGCTAGCAAGCTTAGATTATCAAGAAATTTTTATAGATTACTTATTTTATCGGTTAAACTTTTAAAGTAATTACTTTAAAAATAAATTTTAGGAATTAGAATCCACAAAAAAATTTTAACTTTTTATTTTTATTTTAAAAAATGCATAGCGAAAGAAGAATTGTTATTACTGGGATTGGAGCGGTTACACCCCTCTCATCAAACGCCGAAGGAACTTGGAAAAAAATTATTACCAATCAATCCGGAATTGGGATTATTACTATTTTTGATCCAACAGAATCACCTTGCAAAATTGCTGGTGAAGTAAAATATGGTGACGGCGAAGATTTATTCAACATCGATAAATATATTGATCAAAAAGAGCAAAGAAAAATGGATCGCTTTATTCATTTTGCTGTTGCCGCAGCTGATCAAGCTATTGCTGATTCTGGCTATGTCGCCACAACTGATGAACAAAAATATCGCACTGGAATCATGATGGGTTCTGGCATTGGTGGTCTCCCTGCCATTGAAAAAACCGTTGTTACCATGAAAGAAAAAGGCATAAAAAAGATTTCGCCTTTTTTTATTCCGCAAAGTTTAATTAATTTAGCATCTGGTCAAATTTCTATTCGCCATGGCTATATGGGTCCTAACCATGCCGTTGTTACAGCTTGCGCTTCAGGCTCTCACGCCATTGGCGATTCTGCTCGAATGATTCAATATGGTGATGTCGATGTCATGATTGCTGGAGGCGCTGAATCAGCAATTTGCGAATCTGGAATTGGTGGCTTCGCATCTCTTCGTGCCTTATCAACTAATTTTAACGACAACCCAACCGCAGGTTCACGCCCTTGGGACAAAAGACGCGACGGTTTCGTTATGGGCGAAGGCGCTGGCGTCGTTGTTCTTGAAGAACTTGAGCATGCCAAAAAACGTGGCGCTAAAATTTATGCCGAAGTAGTTGGTTACGGTTTATCAGGGGACGCTTACCACATGACCGCTCCTGAATCTTCGGGCCGTGGTTCAACTTACGCCATGAAACTGGCTTTGCAACATGCCAAAATTAATCCTGAACAAATCGATTACATCAATGCCCACGGAACTTCAACTCCACTTGGCGATGAAATAGAAATAGGTGCTATTAAAAAAGTTTTTGGCGATCACGCTTATAATTTATCAATGTCTTCAACAAAATCAGCAATTGGTCATCTCTTAGGTGCGGCGGGTGCAGTTGAAGCGATTTTCTCAATTCAGGCAATTCGCGACAATATAGCTCCTCCAACTTTAAATCTTGAAGATCCATCAGAAGGTTGTGATATTGATTTAGTTGCGAACAAAGCTAAGGAAAGAAAAATTGACATCATAATGTCGAATTCATTTGGTTTTGGCGGAACCAATGCCTGCTTGATCTTAAAACGATTCTAAAATGAAACATAAAATCTTAATAGCCAGCGCAACATTTTCCGTTATAACATTCTTTTATGTATTTCTATCTTTTGCTTTTGTCGCATATTTTAACGCTCCAAATTCTTATCATCGCGAAGATAAAAGATTCATAATCGATAGCGGTATGACCCTTCGCGAAGTCGTTGATAGATTACATCAAGAAAAAATTATTAAAAGCCCTGGAGCATTCTTATATATAGGTCAATTAATCAAGGGAATTGACCCAAAAGTACGCTACGGTGAATATTTTTTTGAAAAAAACATTTCCTATTACAAAATTCTTCACAAATTGATTCGTGGTAATGTTTTCTTCAGAAAAATAACCATCGCCGAAGGTCTATCTTCGCATTCTGCACTCGCAATAATTACAAAATCGGCTGGACTAATCGGCAATCCTCCAGAAAAAATTCGCGAAGGAAGTTTGTTAGCAGAAACTTATTTTTATTCCCACAACGATACTAAACAAGGCATGATCAAAAGAATGCAAGATTCAATGACTAAAGCGGTTGATGAACTCTGGGAAAAACGCGATAAATCCATTCCATTAAAATCAAAAGAAGAAGCTATAATTCTTGCCTCAATCGTTGAAAAAGAAACCAGCATAAATTCTGAGCGTGGAATAGTTGCATCGGTTTTCACTAATCGTCTAAAAAAAGGTATAAAACTTCAATCTGATCCAACAATAATTTACTCCTTTACATTTGGAGATAAAAAACTTGAGAGACAAATTCGTGTAAGCGATATTCAAAACAATTCTAATTTCAACACTTACCATATTTATGGTTTACCTCCAGCTCCAATTTGCAATCCAGGCTTAGCTTCGATTAAAGCAGTTTTGAATCCACTTAGCACTGATTATATTTATTTTGTGGCTAGCGGTAGAGGAGACCATATATTCTCGGCAACCCTTCAAGAACACAATAATAATGTTGCTGGATATCGTCGTCTAATTCGCGAAAGAGAACAACAAATTACTACAGAAAATAAAAATAAAACAGAATAAGCTTCTTCACAAAGCTCGCAATAACCAAATTAATCTCTAAAAAACTAATCCCAAAAGATTAGTTTTTAGAGAAAAAAACACCCGATTGAAATGTTTAATCCTCTACAAACTCAGCAACTCGCATCCGATCCAAAAAATTCAGTTTGGGTAATGGCCTCAGCCGGATCTGGCAAAACCAAAGTTCTCACCGATAGAATTTTAAGATTATTACTTGAAGATGTGGCGCCCCATAAAATATTATGCCTCACCTACACAAAAGTTGCTTCGGTTGAAATGCAAGAAAGACTCAATCATGAGTTACAAAATTGGATAATTTGTAGCGACGAAGAATTGTTTGAAAAATTATTAAATTTAACAGGAAGTAAGCCTGAAAACCACATCCTTTCTAAAGCTCGTGGGCTTTTAATAAAAAATCTAGACTCTGAATTAAAAATTAAAATTCAAACTATTCATAGTTTTTGTCAATCAATTTTAAAAAGCTTTCCTTTCGAAGCAAAAATTCCTATAAATTTTGAGTTACTTGAAGAAAATCAAGCAAAAATTTTACTAAAAAACTCTCAAAAAAATGTTTTACAAAACGCTTTTAATGATGAAAAACTTCATGATTTAATTTTTAAAATTAACTCCGAAACTAGTGATGAAAATTTTAGCGCTTTAGTCTCTAATCTCTTGCGCGATAAGGATAAAATCAATTTTATAAAACATAAATATTTTGGAATTGATAACGCCATAAAAGAAATTTATAAAAAATTTAACATAGATTGTGAAAACAAAAATTTTCTTGAAATTTCTCTAAAAATTTTTGATTATTTTATTGAAAATTTAGACCTTTTAGAACTAAAGATATTCAATCAAGAACTCGCCAAAAGTTCGGGCAAAAATGATTTAAAAAATTACGAAAATATTAAAAAATTTATTGAAAAACCCTCAATTGAGAATTTTGAATTTTTAAATAATGGTTTTTTCACTAAAGAAAATTCGCCACGAAAATTTAGTAAAAAAATTGACGATAATTTTGCTAATCAAATTAATGAATTTTGCAATGCAATTAACGATTTTAACCAACAAAATCAAGCTCTTGCAACAATTGAAAATAGTGGTAATTTAATTAAAATTGTTGTGGCAATTTTAGATGATTTTCAAAAAGTTAAAACCGCAAATTGTTATCTAGATTATGGAGATTTAATCAATATCGCCAATCAAATTTTAGAAAATCAGGAATTTTGCGAGTGGATAAAATTAAAAATGGATAGCTCTTTTGATCATATTTTAATCGATGAAGCCCAAGATACTAACCCCATTCAATGGTCAATTATAAAATCTTTGACTGATGATTTTTTTTCCGGAGAAAGCTCTTCGGCAAAATCAAGAAGCATTTTTGTTGTTGGCGATGAAAAGCAGTCTATCATGGGTTTTCAAGGTGCCGACATTAATCAAACCAAATTATTTCATGATTATTTTGCCCAAAAATCCAATTATAAATTGAAAAATATTGATCTAAATATTTCTTTTCGTTCGGGAATTAATGTTTTAAATCTTGTCGATGCAGTTTTTAATAACACTGAATCAACCGAAAATCAACTCAATAATGCTTTGTGCAAGATTGGCAAATATGTTAACCATCAATCTTTTCGTCAAACCGCGGGGCGTGTTGAGATTTGGCAAAATGATGAAAATTTTGATGAAAAAAAATCTACCGAATTAGAAAATGAAGGAAGTTTGGAATCGCTTCAGAATCAAGATTCAAAGCTCGATGAAGAATCGCAAAAAACTACTAAAAAAACCTCAAAAAAAAGCGCCACTGATTTTGCTTGGCAAATTGATTTTAGCAATCAAACCGTTGATAATAATAAAGATATTCTTGCAAAATCTATTGCTCAAAAAATTAAAAAATGGATTGATGAAAAACGCTTAATTCAAGATAAAAATCGCCCCATAAATTATGGCGACATCATGATTTTGGTTCGCAATCGACGAAATGGTTTAATTGAAAAATTATCGCAAAATTTTAATCAATTAAAAATACCATTCGCAAGTGTTGGCAAAATTAAATTTAGTGAAAATTTATTGATTCAAGACTTTTTAAGTTTAGCTAAATTTGCCCTATTCCCATCTGATTGCTTTAACTTAGCATGTTTATTAAAATCACCGTTTTTTAATGTTGATGATAATGAATTATTTGAACTTTGTAAAATTAAAAATAGCCAACAACAAAATTTATGGTCAAGTTTACAACCGTCAAAATATCAAGAATCATTAAAAAATATTATCAATCTATCAAAAAGTGGCGATGTTTTTGAGTTTTTTTTTAAAATTCTTAATGACGAACAAAATCAAATAAATATTGCTTCACGCTTTACTAGCCAAGGACTCGACATCATTAATAGTTTTCTATTTATTTGCCTAGATTTTAATCAAAAAAACTCAACAAATTTACAAAATTTTATTGAATTTGTTGAAAAAATTGATCCCGAAATAATTTTAAATTCCGCGATTCCAAATCAAATAAAGATTACCACAATTCATTCATCAAAGGGTCTTCAAGCACCGATTGTCATAATGCCAGACTGTCTTTATGCTTATAGCAATCAACTCGATAATAAAGAAAAAATTTTGTGGCTCGACGATTTTCCATTATGGATAAACAAAGATTCTAAAATAAATTCTCTGATTAAAAAAATTAGCGAAGATAAAATTTCTGAAAATTATGAAGAGCATTTGCGCTTACTCTATGTTGCCTTAACCCGCGCCGAAGATGAGCTTTATATCGGCGGATTGAGTGGTAAAAAAGATGACAAATGTTGGTATGAAATTATTAATAAAATCAATAATGAAAATTTTTTAAAAATAAAATTAGAAAATATTGAAAATAATTTTTTAACACAAAATATTTCAACAAAAATTACTTTAAAAAATTCTGATTTTAATTTTGTAAATAAAAATTCTAATTATAATTTTGACCTTATAAATCAAGGCTTGGCGACCGGTAAAATTTTGCATAAACTTCTAGAAATTATTGGCAAAAATTATAAAATGCCTAAAGTTTGGCTTAGAGATTTAATTAATAATTTTATAAAAAATTCCACTAATTTATCATCAATAAATCAACAAAATATCTTGCAAATTATTGAAAATTTTCTTGATTCCAAATTATTTTTAGAAATTTTTGAATTAGATTTTGATGGTAAAATTTTATGCGAATATGAAATTTATCATCAACAAAAAAATCTCCGAATTGATTTGATTAAGGAGGGTAAAAATGAAATTTTAATCATTGATTACAAATCAGATGAAACCTTGCCAAATCAAGTTCCAAGTCAATATTTTGAACAACTAAATCTTTATAAAACAGCTTTACAAAAGCTTTATCCAAATCACAAAATTAATTGCGCAATTTTGTGGATTAGATTTTTAGAAATTAATTATTTTTAAAGTTTAAAATATAAAATTCACTCGCCTAGTTTACAAATTTTTTATCAATGTTGGCATAATTAAAAAAATGGGATGATGGAAACCTATTTTTTTCCCAAATTTTTTAGTAAAAATTTGACTGCTTTTTTCTTCCGATTTTGGTCTAATCCACGATGCATTTTTATTCGCTCTTTTACATGAGAAAAAAGTCCTTCTAGTT
>CAMDCJ010000055.1 GCA_945890035.1 Rickettsia typhi | reverse complement strand
TAGAAGGACTTTTTTCTCATGTAAAAGAGCGAATAAAAATGCATCGTGGATTAGACCAAAATCGGAAGAAAAAAGCAGTCAAATTTTTACTAAAAAATTTGGGAAAAAAATAGGTTTCCATCATCCCATTTTTTTAATTATGCCTTTTTCTTCAACTTTTCTTTGCGAACTCAAAATCCTTTGATGCTCTAGTTTTCTGACCCCCCACGGCTCCGAGAATTTAACTTCCGTTAAATTCTTCTCGCCCCTCTTCGCTAAAAATAGCCGTTTAGGCTATTTTTTTAACGCGAAGAGCCCTCAAGGGGGGAGCGATTACACCGAAATCGTTTCGAGTATTTTCGTAAAGTTCAGGTTTGCAAGCCCTCAAGGAGGGAGCTATAACCTTAAGCTTTTTACAGCTTGTGAAATTTGTAGGTGTATAAGCCCTAAAGTGGAGGAGTTAGAGTAAGTTTGCGTTGCAAGTATTTTTGAAAATTTTACTTTAGTAAATTTAATTAGTGGATTTGGTAAAAGTCAAGCTAGGTTGTAATCTTTGAAAAGTTTTTAAAGTTAATTTTTCAAATTAAAAATCTTTATGAAGTTGTTTTTACGAGTGCAATCTTAAGCTCTTTTAATTGGCGCTCTGAAACATTGGCTGGTGCGCCCATCATTAAGTCTTGCGCCTTACCATTCATTGGAAAAGGAATTACTTCACGAATATTTGGTTCGTCGGCTAAAAGCATGACAATGCGATCAATTCCGGGAGCTAATCCACCGTGCGGAGGGGCGCCAAATTTGAAAGCATTAAGCATCGCTCCAAATTGTTTTTCAACAACATCTTTGCCATAACCGGCAATTTCAAAAGCACGATACATGATTTCTGGTTTGTGGTTGCGAATCGCTCCAGAACAAAGTTCGACCCCATTGCAAACTATATCATATTGAAAAGCTTTAATGGTGGTTGGATCTTGCGAGTTCAAGGCTTCTAAACCGCCTTGAGGCATTGAAAATGGATTATGAGAAAATTCAACTTTACCCGTTTCGTGATCAAGTTCATACATTGGGAAATCAACAATCCAACAAAATTTATAAATTGATTCATCAATTAAGTTTAAATCTTGTCCAAGTTTTATACGCACTTGACCAGCTATTTTAATGGCTTCATGAGATTTTCCGCAAGAGAAAAACACAGCATCGCCATTATTTAAATTTGCAGTTTTTTTCAATTCTTCGAGTTTTTCTGGTGCTAAAAATTTAGCAATTGGACCTTTGGCTTCACCATTTTCATCAAAAATAATATAAGCCAAGCCTTTGGCACCAACGCTTTGTGCAAATTCAATCATTTTATCAAAAAATGATCGTGGTTGCGATGCGCATTTTGGTGCTGGAATCGCGCGGATAATAGCGCCCTGCTCTATGGCTTTGGTGAAAATTGAAAAACCTGAAGCAATAAAAATATTGGTCGCCTCGGAAATAATAATTGGATTACGCAAATCGGGCTTGTCGATGCCATATTTTAAAATAGCTTCTTCATAAGGAATTCTTATGAAATTTTTATCATAAATTTTTTTACAACCGAATTGATTAAAGATGTTGAACATAACTGGCTCAATTGCTGAGAACACATCTTCTTGAGTAACAAAAGCCATTTCAACATCGAGTTGATAAAATTCTGGTGAGCGATCTGCGCGTAAATCTTCGTCGCGAAAACATGGCGCGATTTGAAAATAACGATCAAAGCCCGAAACCATTAAAAGTTGTTTAAATTGTTGCGGAGCTTGAGGTAAAGCATAAAATTTCCCTGGATGAAGACGGGCTGGAACTAGATAATCACGCGCTCCTTCGGGGCTTGATGCTGTTAAAATTGGCGTTTGAATTTCAAGAAAATTTTGTTTCACCATTTCAACGCGAAGCGCTGAAATCACTTGTGAGCGAAGAATAATATTTTTATGAGTTTTGTCGCGACGCAAATCGAGAAAACGATATTTTAAGCGCAATTCTTCGGGATAATTCTCATTTTCGGCGTTAATTTGAAACGGAATTTGTTCGGCTAGAGACTCGATTATCAGCTCTTCAACTCTAACTTCAATTTCACCAGTTTGAATTTTTGTATTAATTGCTTCCAAGTCTCGAGCAACAACATTGCCAACGATGGTGATAACCGATTCAAGCTTGATTGAAGCGATTACATCGAGATTGAGTTTTTTATTTTGTTGGTCAATAACGATTTGCGTAAGTCCATAATGATCGCGTAAATCGATGAAAATAAGGCTACCGTGATCGCGTTTTGAATGGACCCAACCAGATAACTTAACTTCTTGAGAGATATTGCTATTGTTTAATGCACTGCAATTATGCGTTCTAAATTTGTGGACCACAAAATATATTTTTTATGAAATGTTGTATGAAATTATGCCGATAGCATGGAGTGAAGGATAAAGACTTTTATTTATAAAATAAAGTTAATTTTTTCCAAAAAAAAATCTTATTTATAAATGAATATAAATAAGATTTTTTTGTAACAGATTAAAAAGCAAATAGAACTATTTTTCTGTTCCTTTTTGGTGTGTTGACTCTAATGCAGCTCCACTTAAAGGTTTACCTACTTTAGAATCTGGAGAAATTGAATTAGGCATAAAATTTTAAAATAAAGGTTAATAAAACTTGTAAATAATGTTAAAAATTAAAAAAAATAAATCAAGAGTTTTTTTTATTAATAAAGATCGTAAGAATTTACACCACCAAAATAAAAGCGATTTTTACAAACACTGCATTTAGAATTTTTGGCAATAAATAATTCAATTGCCCTAGGTTCTTTCAAGCAAATTAACCAAGCGATTCCATGAAGAAGTGGTAATAAAACTAACAGATAAAAAAAGTTATTTGTAGAAATAAAAATCATTAAACATGCCAATAAGTTTAATGTTGCGAATGTGTAACTCACGCCAAGAAGCATTGGTGGGCGTGTTAAGCCAAGAAATAAAGGATCGACATCGAACTCGCCGCTCATAAATAAAAATTTAAAAATTAGTTTGACAAAGAATCACTAATTAATAAGAATATTTTTTTAAAAGAAAGTCAATCGCTTTATTAAATTTTAAACAAATAAAATATTTTTATGTCATTACTTGCCAAATCTTTATCCAAAATTAAACCATCTCCAACAATTGCCGTTTCGACAAAGGCTTCCGAGCTTAAAGCCCAAGGATTCGACATAATTTCACTTGGTATGGGAGAGCCAGATTTTGATACTCCCGAGAATATCAAACAAGCGGGAATAAAAGCGATTCAAAAAGGCGAAACCAAATACACCGCCGTTGACGGCACGCCTGCCCTTAAAAAAGCTATAATTGAAAAACTTAAAAGAGAAAATAATCTTGAATATAAACTTTCAGAAATCTCTGTTAGCACTGGTGCTAAGCAAGTAATTTATAATGCACTGATTGCAACTTTAAATCCTGAAGATGAAGTTATTATTCCTGCGCCATATTGGGTTTCTTATCCAGATATGGTTTTGCTTGGCTCTGGAGTTCCAGTTATCGCCGAGTCTTCGGAAAAAAATAATTTTAAAATTTCACCGACTGAACTTGAATCAGGAATTACTAACAAAACTAAATGGCTTATTTTAAATTCGCCGAGCAATCCAACGGGCGCTTGTTATTCTGAGTCAGAATTGCGTGCTTTGGCCGATGTTTTATTGCGTCATCCGCAAGTTCATATTATGAGCGACGATATTTATGAACATTTAATTTTTGACAATTTAAAATTCTCAACAATTGCTTCAGTTGAGCCTAAGCTTAAAGAACGCACTTTGGTGGTCAATGGCGTTTCTAAAAGTTATGCGATGACGGGCTGGCGTATCGGATTTGGCGCGGGTCCAGAAAAATTAATTAAAGCCATGGGAATAATTCAATCACAAAGCACTTCTTGTCCAAGTTCAATTGGTCAATCGGCTGCGATTGAAGCTTATAACGGCACTCAAGAATTTATTAAACCTAACGCAATTTTATTTCAAAAGCGTCGCGATATGGTTGTGGAAATGTTGAATAAAATCGATGGCATTAATTGCAATATTCCAAATGGCGCGTTTTATGTATTTCCTAGTTGCAAAGGTCTTTATGGTAAAAAAACTCCAAAGGGTCAAGAGATTAAAAATGACAATGATTTTGCAACTTATCTTCTCGAAGAGGCATTGGTCGCGGTCGTTCCAGGAGTTGCTTTTGGAGCTGAAGGATTTTTTAGAATTTCTTACGCCGCCAGCGATGAATTTTTGCGTAATTCGATGCAAAGAATTACCGAAGCTTGTGTTAAATTAAAATAATTTTATGCTACTTGCCGTTGATATTGGTAATACAAATATTGTTATTGGATTATTTGAAAAAAATCTTTTAAAACATAAATGGCGAATCATTTCTGATTACAAAAAATCGGTTGATGATTACGCTGTTGATATTATCGAATTATGTTTAACAAACAAGGTTGATTGCTTGAATATCAACGGTTGCATTATTGCTTCGGTGGTGCCAATTTTAACTTCAAGAATTCACGAGGCTATTAAAAAATTTATTAGCGAAACTGTTACTAAAAAAATTTTAGTTATCGGCGAAGAATCTACAAAATTAGGCATCGAAATTAAAATTAAAAATAAAAATGAGGTTGGTCACGATCGTTTAATAAATTCAATTGCAGGATTTAATAAATTCGGCGGAAACCTTATCATTGTTGACTTCGGAACCGCCACAACTTTTGATGTTGTTGGGCAAAATGGCGAATATCTTGGCGGAATAATCGCTCCCGGAATTAATTTATCGCTCAAAGCCCTTCATGATATGACGGCGCAACTTCCAAAAATTTCGATCAAAGCTCAAAAAAATGTTATTGGCAAAAGCACGGTTGAAGCAATGAATTCAGGGGTTTATCACGGTTATATTGCAATGGTCGAAGGCTTGATTAATAAAATTGAAAACGAACTTCAAGTTAAAACAACTCGAATCATCACCGGCGGGCTTGCAGAAATATTTAAAGAACCCCTTATTTCATCAAATATAATTCAGCATCATCAACCCGATCTTACGCTAGAAGGCTTAAAAATAGTTTTTGAAAAGAATTAATGAATTACAGAAAAGAAATAGATGGCATTAGAGCTTTAGCGGTTATTTCTGTCATATTATTCCACGCCGGATTCTCAACTTTTAGTGGTGGTTTTTTTGGTGTAGATATATTTTTTGTTATTAGTGGTTATTTGATCACAAAAGTTATCGTCGAAGAACTAGAAAATGGTGCTTTTTCTTTACTTAATTTTTACGAAAGAAGAATTAGAAGAATTATTCCCGCATTATCTTTTGTTATGCTTTGCACCCTTCCCTTTGCCTGGCTTTGGATGATGCCACAAGATTTAAAAGAATTTTCTCAAAGCTTAGTTTCAACTCCACTTTTTTTATCTAATTTTTTGTTTTATTTAACAAGTGATTATTTTTCAACTAGTTCAGAATTTATACCACTAATTCATACATGGAGCCTAGCGGTTGAAGAGCAATATTATATTTTATTTCCATTATTTTTAATGTTTATCTGGAAGTTAGGAAAAAAATGGTCAATATTTTTATTGTCAATAATTGCCATCACAAGTTTTCTTATTGCTAAAAATAATTCTCTAACCAAGCCTCTATATGCTTTTTATATGCTTCAATCAAGGGCTTTTGAAATATTAATTGGCGCCATAATTGCCTTACTTATCAAAAATAAAGAAGAATTATTTTATAAAGAATCACCAACAAGAATAGTCGTAATTTATCAAAAATATAAATCAATTATTTATCAGTCGCTAAGCATTGCGGGCTTAGCAATGATGATTTACGCAATTTTATTTTTTGACAAAAATAACCAAAATCCTACCCTTTTTGCTTTGATAACAGCTATTGGAACTGGCTTGGTGCTTGCCTTTGCTACTAATAAAAATTTTATAGGAAAATTTTTAAGTCATAAAATTCTTGTGGGAATTGGATTGATAAGTTATAGCGCCTATCTTTGGCATCAGCCTTTATTTGCCTTTGCCAGAGTAAAAGCTATCGACAATAATTTAAGTCAAATTTTTCTAATTTTTTTGTCCTTAAGTTCATTTTTATTAGCTTTTTTTAGCTGGAAATATATCGAAAATCCATTTAGAAACAAATCAAAAATTACAAGAAAAGCGATATTTATTTTAAGTTTTTTATTCAGTTTTTTATTAATTTCAATCGGGCTAATAATATTTGAAAATCACGGCTTTAAAAATCGCCTAAATAGCGAACAACAAAAAATAATTTCATTTCAAAATGATGATAAATTAAGAAAAGATTTAAGAGAATATATATGTTATCTTCAGCTCGAAAATACTTTTCATGATTTTAAACCTGAATGTTACAGTAACAAAACAAATAACGCCTATTTGATATGGGGAGATTCTTTGGCTGGGAGTTCATATATAGGGCTAAAAAAAGTTCATGAAGATACTTTGCAACTAACGGCAAGCAGTTGCCATCCCATAATAGATAAAAATTTTCCCGGAAGACCAAATTGTTATAATATTAATAATTTTGTTAAAGAAAAAATCAGTAAATTAAAATTAAAAAAGATTTTTTTACAGGCAAGTTGGATATTAAATTCTGATCAAAAAAACTTAGTTCAAAATCTGGCCAAGACCATTGAATTTATAAAAACAGCATCGCCACAATCTCAAATAATTATAATCGGCAGTCTTCCGATTTGGGAGAAAGATCTGCCAAAATTAATTCTTAGAAAAAATTTAACCCTTAACGGTGAAAAATATATTACAGTACCAAATTATAAAAAATTAAAAGAGATTGATGAAAAACTAAAAACCTTAGAAAGATTTGAGAATGTTAAATTTATATCAGCTTTAGATCAAATGTGTATAGAAGATAAGTGCTTAGCGATAATTAAATATAATGAAGAATATTGGGTAACATCGCCTGATTTCCATCATTTAAACGAGGCAAGCTCGATATTTCTTTTTAATAAAATTAAGAATTTATTTTAATAAAAATTATACAAACTTTACTCCCACTCAATAGTTCCGGGTGGCTTGGAAGTGTAGTCATAAACCACGCGATTAATTCCGCGCACCTCATTAATACATAATATTTTAAAATAAGAGATATTTTTAGAGAAAATGATGAAGTTAAGTTTATTTATAACCAAGTGAGCTATTTTTATGGGCATATCATATTAACCAACGCTGAATTTGTTTGGAATGTTTTTCATTATGCAAAAAAAAGAAATTAGTTTCTATCGTAGATTCATCCATCACGAAGAATTCTTTTAATTTTTCACCATTAGTTATGAATGCCCGGTAATTTTGTGATTTAAAATAATCAAATATTTGATTGGGGTTATAATTAAACTTCGATGACCACTTTCTTAATATTTCTGAAAAGACAATTGGTTTATAACGCGCAATGGTTTGTAATCCTCCTTGAAAAACTAATAATTCTGCCCCTTCGACATCGCATTTTATGAAGTCGACCGAAGTATTTTTCAAAGACATATATTCGTCAAGTGTTTGAACTTTACATTTTAATGTATGGACATCATCGCGGTTACTTAAATTTGCAGATGAAGCATTTCCCATGCCTTCTTCATAAAAATAAAAATCTAATTCACCTGAAAAGTTTGAAAAACCAAAATTATTTGCAACAAAATTTGGAACCGCATTTAATTTGAGGTTTTGTTGAAGAAAAGCATAAGTTTGAGGAATTGGTTCAAAACAGTGAATCTGAACATTATGATGCGATAAACCTATGTTAATCGAGTACCAACCTAAATTTGCACCAATATCAAAAAATATAGCCCCATTATCCACAAGATTATCAATCATTTTAGAATCATTTTTTTCATATTCTAAAAAATTTAGCACTTCAATAGGAGATAATCTGTGATCTTTAGAATTGCAAAGCATGCGCACTCCAAGATCGCGACTCGTCATAATAACCTGATCATCTTGGATTTCAATTTTTTTAATATTAGTTTTCGGAAGATGTCGTGCATATTCAAACAACTTTGTATGATGCATCTCGTGCATCTCTTTAATAAAATCTGGCTTACTAATAACGCCCTTGTCATAAGCTGTTATTGTGTCATTAATTTTTTTCATTTTTATATTACTAATTTTAATTTTACTCCCACTCAATAGTTCCGGGTGGCTTGGAAGTGTAGTCATAAACCACGCGATTAATCCCGCGAACTTCATTAATAATTCGATTACTAACTTCGCATAAAAAACTTGATTCAAAATTATAAACTTCGGCAGTCATGCCATCTACGGAAGTTACGGCGCGAAGAGCTAAAACATATTCGTAAGTTCGAGCATCGCCCATAACGCCAACGGTTTTAACTGGCAGTAAGGCACAAAACGCTTGCCAAATTTTGTCGTAAAGCCCCGCTTTTTTAATTTCATCGATGTAAACCGCATCGGCTTCTTGTAAAATTTTAATTTTTTCTTCGGTAATTTCGCCAAGAATTCTAATCGCTAATCCTGGGCCCGGGAATGGATGCCTTGAAACCACAATTTCGGGAACGCCAAGTTCGCGCCCAAGCGCCCTCACCTCATCTTTGAATAACATGCGCACTGGCTCGAGAAGTTTTAGCTTCATATTTTCAGGCAATCCGCCGACATTGTGATGTGATTTTATAGTTTGACTTGCGCCTTTATTTGGATGCGAAGATTCGATAACATCGGGATAAAGCGTACCTTGCGCTAAAAATTCGGCGCCGTTTATTTTAGATGCCTCTTCGTCAAAAACTTCGATAAAAGTTTTGCCAATAATTTTGCGTTTTTGCTCGGGATCAGAAACGCCTTTTAATTTATCCAAAAATAATTTTTTTGCATCGCAATAAATAAAATTTGTAACAAAATTTTTAGTAAAAATTTCTTTAACTTGCTCGCCTTCGTTCTTGCGCAACAAGCCGTGATCAACAAAAATGCAAGTTAATTGTTTACCAATTGCCTCGTTAATTAAAGTTGCGACCACCGATGAATCAACGCCACCACTTAATCCACAAATAACTTTTTTATCACCAACAATTTTTTTAATATCAGCAATTTGTTCATCTTTAAAATTTTTCATGCTCCAATCTGGCGAACAACCAGCTATTTCTTCAACAAAATTCTTTAAAATTTTTGCGCCATCAATTGAGTGATAAACTTCGGGATGAAATTGAACGCCATAAATTTTTTTCTCTTCATTGGCAATGCCGGCAAATGGAGCTTTTGGAGTTTTGGCGATTACTTCAAAACCTTGCGGAATCTTGCTAATGTGGTCGCCATGACTCATCCAAACTTGATGATTTTGAAAATCTTTAAAAAATTTTGAATCTTTAACAATCTCGATTTCAGCTTTACCAAATTCACGCTCAAAAGATTTCTCAACCTTACCACCAAGCATGTCGCAAATTAATTGTTCGCCATAACAAATGCCAAGAATTGGAATATTTAAATCAAAAATTTGTGGAGAAATTTTTGGCGCATTTTCTTCGTAAACCGAAGATGGTCCACCTGAAAAAATAATTGCGCGCGGAAGATTTTTTTTAATTTCTTCTAAAGAAATATTAAAATTTTTTACTTCACAGAACACGCCAAATTCACGAATTCTTCGTGCAATCAATTGCGTAACTTGGCTTCCAAAATCAATAATAAGAACAGAATTATGCGACATTTATTTAAGATAAAATTGCTTTAACGATACGAGATTTAATCTCGTTTCTAGAAAATTTTTCAATAATAATTGTACTTAGCGCTTCGCATAAATCCAGTTTTAATTTATATTTTTTGGCAAACTCAACAATAACTTTTGCCGAATTGGCACCTTCGTAAGTTGTATTTTTATCGGGTGTTTTGCCTTGAGCAATAAGGGTTCCAAGGGTATTATTTCGTGATTTTGTTGACGAACAGGTTAAAAAAATATCGCCAAAACCAGCGGGATTTGCAACATCGCTCGAAGCTTTAATTTTTTTGCAAATTCAACAATAATTTTTGCCGAATTCATACCTTCGTAAGTTGTATTTTTTTCAGGCTCTTTACCAAGCGCAAGAAGCATTCCAAGGCTATTATTGCGAGATTTGGTTGAAGAACATGTTAAAAAAATATCGCCAA
>CAMDCJ010000054.1 GCA_945890035.1 Rickettsia typhi | reverse complement strand
AACTTCATGTTGTTTCTTCGAAATTACAATGAAAATTGTCACATTATCATTGCCGGAATCTTGGATATTTTCTTTGATAATTTCGAGACCAAACAATTCGCTGGCTAGTTTTGAACAAATTGCACCTTTGCTTTTGTCGCCTAGAGTAGCAATTCTTTCGGCGGCTTTAGCGGTATTTGAAAATTCGGTGATTTTAACTCCCAATTTACGCAAATTTTCTTGCGATTGCATCAATGCTTGCGGATGCGACAAAACCTCTTTTATATCTTCAAGCTTTGCGCCTCTTACCACTGCGAGATTATGAGTAATTGGGAAAAAATGCTCGGCGACAATTGAAACTTCATGTTTTTGGAGTAAATCATGAATTTCTGAAACCCTTCCCGCATATGAATTTTCTAAGGGAATCATGCCATATTCAGCTTCATTATTTTCAACCGCCATAAAAACATCATAAAAACTGTCATAGGCTTGGGCTTGCATTTCAGAATAAAATTTTAAGCAAGCTAAATTTGAATTTGCCCCGTTGGCACCTTGAAAGGCAATGATTCCACTATTATTTTTTTTAATTATTTCCGACGATTTCATGTTTTTAAATTTTAATATTTTTAAAAATATTTTATGTTATCTTTTTTTGATTTTACAATTAAAAATTAAATTGACAAAGGTAATTAAGCCACTGATAATATTGAATTTATAACAGTTTCACTAAAGTGGACTTAATGATATACAAAATTAACTAATTAAATTTGCTTACGCAAATTTAGCTTTAATTGGAAATGATATACCAAAATTAACCTAAAAAAAATTTTTTTTAAAATGACAAACATTTTAAACGCTAATTCGCAATTAAATTGGCAACCAAATTCGTGGCGCAACTTACCAATTAAGCAACAGCCTCAATATTCTAACGCCGAAGAGCTTCGCAAAGTTGAAGCCGAACTTGCTAATTTTCCACCTTTAGTTGCGATTGATGAAATTGAAAAATTGAAAAATGAATTGGCTTTAGTTTCGCGCGGAGAAGCCTTCTTGCTTCAAGGTGGCGACTGCGCCGAAAGCTTCGTAGAATTTTCTCACGGCAATTTAAAAAATTACTTTCGCACCATAATGCAAATGACCATCGCTTTAATGTATGGCATGAAAAAACCTATTGTTAAAGTTGGGCGCATTGCGGGGCAATACGCCAAACCGCGTTCGCAAGGCGATGAAACTATCGGCGATATTACTTTGCCAGCTTATCGTGGCGATATTGTTAACGGCATTGAGTTTGAAAATAATATTCGTCAAGCTAATCCAAATCGTTTAATTGATGCGTATTTTTATTCATCGGCATCGTTAAACTTCCTACGCTCTCTTGCTCTTGGAGGCTATGGCAATCTTGATAAAGTCAACAAATGGAATGAAGAATTTTGTCATAATCTCAACAGCCAAAAACGCACCGAAGAAGTCACCTCTAAAATCAATGACATTTTATCTTTCATGAAATCTTGTGGAATTGATTATAAATCCATGCCCCAATTCACGACCGCCAGTTTTTACACTTCTCACGAAGCCTTACTTTTAAATTACGAAGAATCCTTTACGCGTTTTAGCAAAGATCATCAAAAATTTTATGACTTAAGCGCGCATTTATTATGGATTGGTGACCGCACGCGCACAATTGGCGAAGCCCATGTTGAATTTATGCGCGGAATTGCTAATCCAATTGCCTTTAAAGTTGGTCCATCGCTAAATGAAACTGATTTATTGAAACTTCTCGACATTTTAAATCCAAACAATGAAGAAGGTCGCATTACTTTGATTTCTAGGATGGGCAAAGATCAAATTGATAAACTTTTACCGAGTTTGGTTAAGGCGGTTAAAAATAATGGTAATAAAGTTATTTGGACTTGTGACCCGATGCACGGCAACACCATCAAATCTTCAAACGGTTTCAAAACGCGCAAATTTGAGGATATTTTAAGCGAGGTTAAAAGCTTTTTTAAAATTCATCACGAAATTGGCTCAATCGCCGGCGGAGTTCATTTTGAACTAACGGGGCAAGATGTTACCGAATGTCTCGGTGGCAATCAACAAATTTCTGAGCTAAATCTCAGCGATCGATATCACACCCATTGCGATCCGCGCTTAAATTCTTCGCAAAGTATCGAAATGGCTTTTACAATTGCCCATGAAATGGCTAACACAATTCAAAAATAATGATTGAAGAAAATTTAAAAAAACACGGAATAATCGCCATAGTCGGCGCTCCAAATGCTGGAAAATCAACCTTAACCAACGCAATTTTAGGACAAAAACTTTCGATAGTTTCTCCAAAAGTTCAAACCACGCGCAACTCGATTCGAGCAATCGCCATCGAAGGAGCGACCCAAATTATTTTAATCGACACTCCCGGAATTTTTATTCCGCGTGATGATAAAATTTTAGAAAGAGTTATCGTGAAATCTGCTTGGCAAGCGCTTCGCGAGGCTGACCAAATTTGTTTTATAATTGACGCCGAAATTGGCATGAGCCAAGAAAATTTACGCATTTTAAATGATTTAAAAAAAGAAAACTTACCAATCACGATCGTTGTTAATAAAATTGATTTAGTCAAAAAATCGAAAATGCTTGAGACCTTTGCAACCCTTTCAGATCTTGGCTTCATAGATATTATTCCAATTTCAGCTTTACAAAATGAAGGTGTTGAAAAACTTACAAAATTCTTGTGTGAAAAATGTCAAAATCCAACATGGATTTACGATCAAGATCAAATCACCGATGCGCCAATGCGCTTTATCGCCAGCGAAATTACTCGTGAAAAATTATTTTTAAATCTTCATAAAGAATTGCCATATTCGATTGCCGTTAAAACCGATAGTTACGAAATTTTGAACAATGGTGATATAAAAATTCATCAAACAATTTTTGTATTAAAAGAGAGTCAAAAATCAATAATTGTTGGCAAAAAAGGCGAGATGATTAAAAAGCTTGGGCAAGATGCGCGCCTTGATATATCTGAGATTGCCGATGCAAAAGTGCATTTATTTTTATTTGTTAAAGTTAAACAAGATTGGATGCGCGATATTGAAAATTTTGAGAAAATTGACATCGAAAAACTGCCCAGCAGTTCTTCTAACAGCAAACCAAAGAAAAAATAATTTATGACCACGATTGACGAAAATGAAGTTGAAAAATTTTCAAAAATTGCCGATGAGTGGTGGGATGAAAACGGAAAATTCAAGCCTTTACACAAATTTAATCCAATTCGTTTAAATTTTTTTAAACAAGAAATTTGTAAGTTTTTTTCTCGCGATGAAAAATTACTAACGCCGTTCGAAGGTTTAAAAATCCTTGATATTGGCTGTGGCGGAGGCTTAATTGCCGAGCCAATTTCGCGACTCGGCGCAGATGTAATCGCCATCGATGCTTCACAAAAAAATATTAATGTCGCTCAAATTCACGGGGAAAAATCAGCTTTAAAAATTAATTATCAATGCACTACCGCCGAAGATTTAGCTTCGCAAAATCAACAATTTGATGTGGTTTTGGCACTCGAAATTATTGAGCATGTCGCCGATGTTGAGAAATTTATTCAAGCTTGCTCACAACTTGTAAAACCTAATGGCATAATTTTTATTGCCACTTTAAATCGTACCGCCAAATCACTTTTGATGGCAAAATTTGGAGTCGAATATATTTTGCGTTGGTTGCCAATTGGAACTCACGATTGGAGAAAATTTTTAAAGCCTTCCGAGATTGAAAATATTGCCAAAAACCATCAAGTTCAGTTAAAAAAAATTCAAGGATTTTCTTATAATTTACTTAAAGATGAATGGTCTTTTAGCAAAGATTTATCGATTAATTATTGTCTAATTTTTTCGAAATAAATTTCAATTATTAAAATTTATTTTTTAAATTTTCGATTGATATAAATTTGTTGCAAAATTGATAAACTGTTGCTCCAAGTCCAATAAATAACCAGTCCCGCCGGAAATGTCGCCAAAACAATCGTCAATCCATAAGGCATAAATTTCAGAATTTTAGCTTGCGTTGGATCGGCTGGAGGTGGACTAAGTTTTTGCTGAATAACCATGGTAGCGCCCATTAAAATTGGCCAAATCCCCAAACTAAAACTTGAAGAAACTTCAAATGGCAATAATCCGAACAGATTCAAAATTGTCGTCGGATCTGGCGCCGACAAATCTTTAATCCAGCCAAAAAATGGCGAATGGCGCATATCAAGAGTCACATAAAAAACTTTATAAAGCGCAAAAAATACTGGAATTTGAATTAGAATTGGCAAGCAACCCGCTGCTGGATTGATTTTTTCGCGCTTATAAAATTCCATTATTTCGCGATTAAGAGTAAGTTTATCATCCTTATGTTTTTCGCGAAGCGCTTCAATTTTAGGTTGAATTTTTTTCAATTTTGCAATCGCTGAATAAGATTTATTAGCCATCGGAAAGAGCGCTAACTTAACGATAACGGTCATTCCTAAAATCGCCAAACCAAAATTACCAAAAATTTTATACAAGAATTCTATCGCGAAGAAAAATGGCTTGGTTAAAAAATAAAACCAGCCGAAATCAATCGCGCGATCGAATAGTTTTAACTCAAGTTTTTTACTATAATCATCTAAAATTTTAACTTTTTTAGCGCCGGCAAAGAGATGATGCTCTAGGTTTAATTCGTCATTGCTGGCAATTTGAAATTCTTGACCAATAAAATCAACATTATAAAAATTATTTTGATTTTTATAATTATGAGAAAAATTTCCTTCAAAAGAAACTTTTTTATCAGGAATTATTGAGCTAAGCCAATATTTATCAGTAATTCCAAGCCATGAACCGCTCTCGCCTTTATCGCTAAATTTCTGAGTTTTTTCTTCAACTAAATCTTCGTAAGTTTTTTCTGATAAAATGCCGTTAAACGCTCCAATCGCGCCTTCATGCAATATGTAAGCAGCTTTTTGTTGATTATTAAGAACGCGATTAATTCTGCCAAAAGGCGCCATCACGATATTTTCTAACCCTTTGTTAATAATTTTTTGCTGAATCGTAAATAAATAATTTTCGTCTAAAGATATTTTGATTTGAAATTCAATATTTTGTGAATTTTTCCAAGAAAGCGTAATGGGATTTTTTGGAGTTAATTTTGCGCCATCAGCCTGCCAAAGACTGTCATTCTTAGGAGTTTCGATGTTTGAATTTGAGCTCGCAAATCCAAAATCCGCGAAATATCTTTCTTTGCTTTCGGTTGGAGAAAAAAGTATAACCTCTTCTTTTTGATCAGGATTTTTAAAATATTTCGCCAAGGTTAAATCATCAAATCTTGCGCCTTTTAAATTGATTGAGCCGTGAAGCATTTTATTTTCAATTGCCACCCTTTCATTTCTAGTTTTTTCAATAATTTCTTTGCGAGTTTTAGAAATGACAACCACTTCATTTTTTTCTTCAAGATCAACAACTGGCGAAGATTTTGCTGAAGGATTTTCATCATTCTCAACCATCGAATCGGCATTGTTTTTGTTGATTTTAATTTCATCGACACCACTTATATTTACTTCAGTTTTCGATGATTTATTATTTTCTTCGATTTTTTGCTGAATGGCGACTTTTTCAAGACGCGGTTTTTCGTAAAACCAAGTCCAAGAAATCATTATAACTACCGACAAACTTGTTGCCAAAATTAAATTTTTATTATTTTGCTGATTCATTTTTTTAAATTTTATTTCATCAATATTTTAAAACATTATTTAATTTTAAAGATATTTTTCAATTGATTCTTTGTATAAATTAATTAATTATTTTTTATTACTTTTTATAATCAAACATTCCTTTAAAGCCTCGTCAATCGTGGCGATTGGAACAATTTTAAGATTATCTAAAACTTCTTTTGGCATATCTTCTAAATCTTTAACATTTGCTTGTGGAATTAAAACTTTTTTTATTCCACCTCTAAGTGCCGCTAAAAGTTTTTCCTTAAGACCGCCAATTTCTAGAACTTTACCACTTAAAGTAATTTCGCCCGTCATGGCAATATCACGATGAATTTTATATTCGCCCAAAACCGAAACTAAACAAACCGACAAAGCCACGCCGGCCGAAGGTCCGTCTTTTGGAGTTGCGCCCTCAGGAACATGAATATGAAAATCAAATTTGTTAAATTTTTTGGCATCAATTTTTAAAGTTTTAGCAATTGATCGCGCATAACTAAGTGAGGCTCGCGCCGACTCTTTCATAACATCGCCAAGGCTTCCGGTAATTTGAATTTTGCCACTTCCTTCAAATTTTAAAGCTTCAATTTCAAGTAAATCTCCACCATATTGCGTATAAGCCATTCCAGTAACAACGCCAATCAAATCAACTTTACGAGCTCTGCCATAATCTTTTTTGGCGGGACCAGAATATTTTTGTAAATTATCATTATTAATGTTAATTTTTTTGGCTTCTTTGGTAACAATTAATTTAACAGATTTTCTAATTAAATTTTCTATTTCACGATTTAAATTTCTAACTCCAGCCTCAAAAGTGTAGCGCTGAATTAAAGTTAAAATCGCTTCGTCATTAATTGCAAATTCCTTTTCGGTTAAACCATTTTCTTTAATTAATTTTGGCGTGATGTGCTTTTTAGCAATTTGCAATTTTTCATTCTCAGTATAGCCCGAAACATTGATTATCTCCATACGGTCTCTAAGTGGCATCGGAATTGAACTTAAAGAGTTAGCGGTCGCCACAAAAATTACTTTCGACAAATCATAATCGACTTCCAAATAATGATCAGAAAAAACACTATTTTGCTCGGGATCAAGAACCTCTAAAAGTGCCGAAGAAGGATCTCCCCTGTAATCGCTAGACATTTTATCAATTTCGTCGAGAAGCATTAAAGGATTAATGGTCCCAGCTTTTTTCATTGATTGAATTATGCGTCCCGGCATGGCTCCAACATAAGTACGGCGATGTCCGCGAATCTCTGATTCATCTTTAACGCCACCAAGAGAAACTTTAACATATTTACGATTTAAACTTTCTGCGATTGATTTTGCCAAAGAAGTTTTACCAACTCCCGGCGCACCCACCAAGCATAGAATTGGTCCGCGCGCGCCTTTGGTTTTAATTTGCACCGCGATAAATTCTAAAATTCTTTCTTTAATTTTGGTAAGTCCATAATGATATTTGTCGAGGATTTTTTTGGCATCATTTAAATCGTGAATCGCTTCAGATTGTTCTGACCACGGCAAAGATGCTATCCAATCAAGATAGTTGCGCACAACTCCCGATTCGGATGAATATTGGCTCATTTTTTGCAGTTTTTGCAATTCATGATCGCATTTTTTACGAATATCTTTTGATAATTTTAATTTGGCAATTTTACCCTTTAGTTCCTGGATTTCAGGATCTTCATCATGCCCTAATTCTTTTTTAATATTTTTTAATTGCTCATTAAAATAAATTTCTTTTTGGTGTTTGGTAAATTTTTCTTGGATCGAGCGATTTATTCTTTCCTCGGCCTCGCTAATTTCGATTTCAGTTTTAATAATTTCAAGAAGTTTGTAAAATTTCTTCTTCAAATCTTTTTCATTTAAAATATTTTGTTTTTGTTGAATCGATGAATTTACATAGCCCGCGATGAAATATAAAATATCTTGCGTGGTTTTTATTTTAGTAATTTCACCTAAAATTTCAGCGCTAATTTTTTTATTATGTTGTGAATATTTTGAAAAACTCTCGGCGCATGATTTTACCAAGCCAATCAAATCTTTATCTTTCTCATCAATTTTTTGCTGAACAATAACCGCCACTTTGCTAAAAAAATATTTTTTATCTTCGATAATTTCTTCTAATTCGGCGCTTATAAAACCTTGTAGAATAGCTTTTAAGTTGCCGTCCGGGGTTTTAATCAATTCAATTATTCGACAAATCGTCCCAACTTTATTAAGATTTTTTTTAGTAAAATCATCGCTATCAGGATTAACTTGAGTAATGGCAAAAATTGGAGTTTTTTTTAAGTAAGCTTCTTCGATTGAATTAATTGATTTTTCTCTTCCGACCAAGATTGTTGTAGTCATCTTAGGAAAAATTACAATATCACGCAACGGAATTGTATAAAATTTTTGATCTATTTTTTGATCCTTTTTATTTTCGGTCATTTTGTTTGGAATTGATTAATTTTTTTGTGAAAATATAATTTGTTTTTGACAAATAACAACGATAATTTTTAAAAAATGCCTTCTTGCAAATTGTATTTTTTATTTTAAATTTTAAACATTAAAAAATTTAGTAATTAATTTTTAATTTTTAGATGCACTACGATAAAAATAATATTTTTGCCAAAATAATTCGCGGAGAAATTCCTGCGCAAAAAGTTTATGAAGATAAAAATATTTTAGCTTTTTATGATATTTCAAAGGCTTCACCGATTCATGTTTTGGTTATTCCAAAGAGCGAATTTATTGACTTCATTGATTTTACAACCAAAGAAAATCCTCGCGAGGTCGCTAATTTTTTTAAAAAAGTTGCTGAAATTGCCAAAGATTTAAAAGTTGATGAAAGCGGTTTTCGCATGATTACCAACAATGGAAGCGACGCCCATCAAACTGTAAAACATTTTCATGTCCATATTTTAGCTGGCAAAAAACTTGGACCATTAATTTCATCCGACAATCAATTGAGGTAATAAAAATATGGATAAAAAAATGCACGAAGCTACGAGAATAATTCACGCGGGAAGAAACCCGAAAGAGCAAGGCTGGATGGTCAATCCGCCAATTTACCAAACTTCGACGGTTGTTTTTCCGACATATAAAGATTTTATGTATGCCGAGCGCGGATATTCAAATAACGATTTAGTGCAACCTTACGAATTAAAATATGGTCGCTACGGAACGCAAACTAATTTTGCTTTGGAGCAAGCTATTTCCGAAATTGAAGGTGGCTATAATACCTTCGTTACTTCATCGGGAGCGGCCGCGATTAATACGGCGCTAATTGCTTTTTTAAAACAAGGCGATCATATGTTGGTCGTTGACAATGTTTATTCACCAACTCGTGGCTTTGCCGATAAATTTTTGAAAAAACTTGGAGTTGAAACAACTTATTTTGATCCACATATCGGCGCAGATATTTCCAAATTAATCAAAAAAAATACCAAAGTTATTTTTATGGAAAGTCCAGGGTCGCAAACCTTTGAGATTCAAGATGTTCCAGCAATTTGTAAAGTTGCCAAAAAACACAATATTGTGACGATTCTTGATAATTCTTGGGCGAGCGGTATTTATTTTAAAGCATTTGATCACGGCGTTGATATTTCGGTAATGGCTTTAACCAAATATATCAATGGTCATTCCGATATTATGATGGGCTCAATCACGGTTCAAGAAAAATATTTCCGCGAAATGTATGAGGCATTTAGATATATGGCCGTAACTGCAGCGCCATATTCATCTTACATGGTGCAAAGAGGATTGCGTACCGCAAAATTGAGAATGGATCATTGCTTTAAGTCGGGTGTAGAAATGGCGACTTGGCTTGAATCATTTCCTGAAGTTGAAAAGGTATTGTATCCTGCTTTGCCAAGCGATGCCAATCATCAATTATGGAAAAGAGATTTTACTGGCGCGGCGGGTTTGTTTTCAATAATTCTCGATAAAAAATATTCTAACGAAGCCTTGGCGAGAATGTTGGATAAGTTGCATTATTACGGCATGGGCTATTCATGGGGCGGTTACGAATCTTTAATTATTCCTTTCGACGCTTCGGGCATTAGAACTGCGACAAAGTATCCTTATAGCAATAACACAGCGTTAAGAATTAACATCGGCTTGGAAGATGTTGAAGATTTAAAAAGCGATCTAGAGGCGGGATTTAAGAGATTAAAAAGATAAAATAAGAATTTTCTATAAAAGGCAATTTCTTGATTTTGTTTTTATAAAAAATATTTTTAGGAAATTTTTTCTTTGGCTCAAGAGATTTGATTATCTAAGTTTTCCTGACCCCCCGCGGCTTACGATTTGTAAGTACCGTTGAAATTTATTGCCCCTCTTCGCTTCCTAAATTTTATAAAAGCACTTGCAAAACTTTCGGTGCTGTAGCTCCCCCCTTGAGGGGGAGTGGATTATAGAAACTTAACGGTAGTTAAGTTTCTAGAATCGTGGGGGGTCAGAAAATAAGAGCATCAACGGGTTTGAAATTGTAAAAATAATTAAAACAAAATCAAGAAATTGCCATTTTTAGAATTTTTTTGTATTAACTTTTCTTGCAACGTCA
>CAMDCJ010000053.1 GCA_945890035.1 Rickettsia typhi | reverse complement strand
ATTTAAAAAGCTAAATATAATACACTTTTTGTCAAGAAATTCAGTTTATAAAATGTTAAAAAAAATTTTTATTGTTAGTGGTGGGACAGGTGGACACATAATTCCTGCTCGATGTTTAGCTAATTTATTGCAACAACAAAATCATCAAGTTTTATTTTTTGGAGATGAAAAAATTCATAATTATATAAAACTTAATGATGAGTTTAAAACCTTTGTAATCAATAGTTCGCAGTTAAAAAAATCATTTTTTTCTTTGATAAAATGCTTCATAAAAATTAGCTTTGGAATAATAAAATCTTTGTATTTTATTATTAAATATCGCCCTGATTATATCTATGCTTTTGGAGGCTACGCAACATTTCCAATGTTGATTGCATCAGCACTTACAAATCGCAAAATTATTCTTCATGAACAAAATGCTCATCTAGGAAAAGTTAATAGAATTTTTGCAAAATTTGCTACAAAAATTGCCCTTTCATTTGAAGAAACTAGCGGGATCAAGCCCGAATTTAAAAATAAAACTTTTTTTACGGGAAATCCAGTTCGCGAAGAAATAACTAAATTACACGATAAAAAATATTCTTTACCTAATTTTGAAGAACCTAAAATTATCGATAATAAATTAGGTTATGATATATTATTAAATTCAGATTTTTATCCCGTCGAAGAAAATAATACAATGTTCAAAATACTTGTAATTGGTGGCTCGGGTGGCGCAAAAATTTTTAGCGAAATTTTGCCAAAAGCGTTTTTTAATTTTTCTGAAAATATCAAAGAGAATATTCAAATCACTCAACAATGTCGCGAGGAACTTGTAGAATCAACATTTGAACAATATAAATCATTTAATATTAATGTAATTGTTGATAGTTTTTTCGAAGATATGGCTCAATTAATTGACGATTCTCACTTGATAATAGCGCGCGCAGGCTCATCTTCGATTTTTGAATTTTGTAGCGCCAATAAACCAATGATAATAATTCCTTTTGCCAAATCCGCCGACAATCATCAGCAAAAAAATGCCGATTTTTTATCACAAAAAGGAGCGGCGATTGTGATTGAAGAAAAAGAATTTACTATTCAAAAAATTAATGAAATTTTTAATAGATTATTTACGGAAAAAGATATTTTATTTAAAATGTCTAAAAATGCTGGAAATATTGCAATTATCGATGCAACATCTAATTTATCAAAATTAATTAACTAGGTTTTAAAATGGAACACACTTCGATAATCGAAAAAAATACTACCCCCGATTATGAACAACTTACCTTGGGCGAGATGTTGCGAATTAATCGCGAGAATCTTAATATTGAAATTAAAGAAATAGCTGGTTTTTTAAAAGTTAGAACAAGTGATATAGCCTTACTTGAGAACAATGATATAGAAAAAATTGCCAAAAATATTTACATCCCTGGGTTAATTAAATCATATGGTAAACACTTAAAAATTAGTGCAAAAATTATCGATATAAAAATCCAAGAATTATCGCTTCGCTCAAATGTCGAAGTAAAAAAACACACTCTTCTAAATATTGGAGATAGCAGGGAATTATCGCCAAATAAAGAAATTTTTTTTAATAGCTTAATTATTTCGACGATTTTATTTTTATTTTTTTTGATATTTTTTTCATTGGAGCGCAAAAATGAACTTATAAACACCAATAACATTATTTCTGATATTCAAAAAATTAACAACTAAATGAATAAAATTTGGGTAAATTTTACAGTTGATTTTAAAAAAAAAGCGCTAGAAACCCTCATCAGTTTTTTTAAATCTGAAGGTTTCAAAATTGGCGCAATAGTCTTTTTATGTCTTTTTGGAGTTGCCAAAATCTTTCCAAGTTTTTTAGATAATTCGAAATTAAAGTTTGATTTAACCCAAAGATTAAGCAAGCTTACTCAGGCTACAATTTCAATCAAGGGCGATATAGAAATTGATCTCCTACCCTCCCCTTCAATATCAGCACATCATGTCTTCATCGAAAATTATGCACCAACGGGTAAACGCGACAAAAGCGATAATTTTTATAATATTTATGTTGAAGATTTAAAAATAGTTTTTCCAATTTTTAGACTAAATAGCGGTAAGCTTATTGAAAAAGTAATTGCCGACAACGCTACGATAGAAGTTGCTCAACCCGAAGATTTGAAGAAAATTGTTAACAGTTCTTTTAGTGCAATACTTGAACGAGTCTCAAAAAATATCCCAGATTCTCAAAAAAATATAACTTCAAAAGGCGGTATAAGTTCCAAATTATTCCCAATCAACGACATTGAAAGCGTTGCCATTGGATTATCAACAAATCCAAGTATTCAACTCAATGATTCCACCATTACTTTTTATAATGAATATGGCATTTCAAAAGAGTTTACCAAAATTGATTCAACAATTGATTATGGAGCAAATGCAATTGAAGGCTATGGCAGTTTTATAAGCCAATCCATTGAAAATGAATTCCGAATTCTTGCCAAATTTGATTCGATCGATAAAAACAAAAAAGATCCCAAAGATGATTCTTTTTTCTTTTTGAGTTCGCCGGCTTTCGATCTGAAAATTAGCGGTCATTTTTTGGAAAAAAATCTCGACGGTCTTTTAAAAACAAAGTTTCGTGGCTTTTTAGAATGCGATGTTCTTGAGTTAAAAAATCTTTATAAATCCTTAATTTCCAAAAGCGACTCCCTCTCCTCCAAGCTTCGTTACAATGGCAAATCAATAAAGTTAAGTTCGGAATTTTACAATGATGGCAAAAATATTGATTTGAAAAAAATTATTATTATTTCAGATCTAGCTAATGGCTCGGGCAATATATATCTTGGCTTATCCGACAAAATTTTTACCACCGATATTAATCTTGAATTTGAGGATTTAAATTTGGATAGCATTTGGTCAACGGAAAATCCCGCCAAAAAAATTGCCGACAAAAATAAATCACAAAATCTGATTGAAAATGCCCAATTATCTGCCGATGCAAAAGACTCAAAACCACAAGAAAATGAAGTGAAAATCATTCCAAAATCCACAACTATAAAAGTGCGTAAACGCAATATTTCAGATCTAATTCTTGAGGCAAGAGATTACGATATTAACATGGAAATTTTTATTAAAAACGCCACTCTTTACGAAGGTCAAGTTAAGGATATAAAATTTTATGCAAACATTGCCAACGATAATAAAATACTAATTTCCCCCCTTTCCTTCAAGCTTCCCGGCAATTCAGAATTTAGAGCCAATGGCATTTTTGAAGAATCCGAAATGAATTCAAAATTCACTGGCAATATCGACGGCAAAGGCGAATCTTTAAGCGAACTTTTTAAATGGCTTCAAGTTGAGTCGAATAATATTAAAATTAATAATTTGAAAAATTATTCTTTGTATGGCGATTTAGAGATTACTCCAAACCTAACTAGTCTTAAAAATTTTTATATAAATTTAGATGATAAAAAAACTGAATTTTATGGAAATGTTGAAATTATCGACAACGAAAAAAATCGTTTTATTACTACCAATATTCAGATTTCAGAATTTGATTTTGAAAAATATATTTCACTTTCAAAGAATAATAGCTATTTAAACGAAGGGGTTTTGTTTGATAAATTATTGTGGCTGAATCAAGTTTATTCAAACTATTCAATTAAATTAAAATTTGATAAATTGATATATGCCGACCAAGAATTCAAAAACCAAAATATTAATTTAGACTTTGGCCAAGGCTATTTAAAAGTTCCAAAAACTCATTTTGATTCCGAAAAAAATATTTTTGATTTTGAGCTTGATGTTGATATTAGCGATAAAAATCAAACCACCAATTTAAAACTTAACGCCGATAAATTAAAATTAAAATTAAAAGCCGATGATGACCCTTTAACAAGGGATCGTGGACTTAGTCTTTTTGATAAATTTTATAAACTGCCTTCGCTCCAAGGATTTACTGGAGACATCTATTTAACTGCAAATGAAATTACCTTGGACGATAAATTAATTTCAAATTTTGATTATAAAAATTCTTTTAAAAATGGTGTTTTTGGTCAATCAAAACTTTCTATGCAAATTTATGACGGAACCTTCGAATATAAAGGCTTGTGCGATATAAAATACAACAAAATAATTAACGGATTATTTTCTTGCAAATCTTGTAATGTTAATAAAATTCTTAACGATCTTTACAATGTAAAAGCCGTTGATGGCATCGCTAACTTATCGGGAAATATTGTTAGCATCGCTAAATCAGTCGATGAATTTAAGAATAATCTTAATTCAGAAATTAACATGGCGATTTCAGCCCCAAGGATTCGTGGCTATGGATTAAATGATTTGGTTAAAAAGATGTTTTCAGTAAAAACATTCGCAAGTGAATTGGCGGAACCAGAAAAAATTCTTGAAAACAAAGAATTATCTACTCAATTTGTTCAAGGTAAAGGATTTGTAAATCTAAAAGGCGCTAAAAATAGCAACTTCTCCCTTACTCTTAGTGGCCCTGCTATGAATTCAGTTTTTTCAGGAATTATTTTTTTAAATGACGAAAGTATTAATGGTACTCTAAATACTATATTTTTATCAGGCACTTCGGAGAAAAAAGTTCCAATCAATATCGCCACTAATATTTTTGGCTTCTTTGATGATGTTGGTCATATTTCTAATTTAAATCAGGCTCGCCAATATCTTGGTCTTGAGCGCATCAATAATCAAGAATTAACCGCTAAATTATTGACTCAATCGGAAGAGAAAAAAGTTGCTAAAAAAAATCGAGTTATCCTTAAAAAAACTCCAGCAAAAATTGAATCTGCAACGATTGAAAATGAAATTATTGAGGAAGATAACAAAACTTTACAAACTACATCGTCGCAATCTTCAATGATTGAAACTCAAATTATTGAAGAAGATAACAAAACTTTACGAATTGGATCTCCAGAATCTAAGACGATCGAAAATAAAATTATAAAAGAAGATAAGCGAACCTCAGAACTTGTATCGCCATATAAAGAAAATATTATTTCGGAAACTATATTAATCGAAGATAATTCTTCGCAAAATATTCTTGATAACAAAATTATCTCACCAGAATCGGAAAATTCTGGCGTTGTCGTGCAACAATCTTTCTAAATCAAATGACCATTTCAATTGCTCAAATTTTACAAAAAAAATCTCAAGAAAAAATAATTTGTTTAACGGCTTACACTTATCCAATCGCCAAAATTCTTGACAAAACTTGTGATATAATTTTAGTTGGAGATTCTCTTGGAATGGCTATTTACGGTCATAGCGACACTACTCAAACCACTTTGGAAATGATGATAAATCATGGCAAGGCAGTTACAAAAGCTTGCGAAAACGCTTTAATCGTGGTCGATTTACCAATTAATACTTATGAAAATTCTTGCGAACAAGCACTAACAAATGCTCAAAAAGTTATTGCGGAAACTGGCTGCCACGCCATTAAAATCGAGACTTCGCACTCCTTAGTTCCAACCGTAAAATTTTTAGTCGATAACAAAATAAATGTGATGGGACATATCGGATTAATGCCTCAACATGTTAATGAAATTGGCGGTTATCGTTATCAAGGTCGCGATGAAGATTCGGCGCAAGAAATTTTTAAAACAGCTTTGGCGCTTGAAAAAGCTGGAGCTTTTAGCATTGTAATCGAAGCAGTTCCCGCCGATCTTGCCACCAAAATTTCACAAAATTTAAAAATTCCGACAATTGGCATCGGCGCTTCTGCTGATTGTGACGGACAAATCTTAGTAATCGATGATCTACTTGGATTAAATCAAGAATTTAAGCCAAAATTTGTTACCCATTACGAAAATTTATCGCAAAAAATTGATGAAGCGGTAAAAAAATTTTCTTCCGATGTAAAGATAAAAAAATTTCCTTTTGAAAATAATCTTTTGAAAAAATAATTCAAAAACTTTTAAATCATTACAAGGTTGGAAGCGGAATTAGCTAAAATTTTATTTCTAAAATATAATTTTTATTGATGATTTTTTTTCAAAACTTGACAGTTAGTTTAACAAAAATTACAATCGCGACTTTAACAATTTTTAATAATCATTTTTCAAGTAAAATAAATGTCAGAATTTCGTAATGTTGCAATCATAGCCCACGTCGATCATGGAAAAACAACTCTAATTGACGCCATGCTCCACCAAAGCGGAACTTTTCGCTCAAATCAACAAGTTGAAAATCGCGTTATGGATTCCAACGCTCTAGAGAAAGAACGCGGAATTACTATTCTTGCAAAATGCACTTCATTGATGTGGAAAGAGCAAAAAATTAACGTAATCGACACTCCTGGACACGCTGATTTCGGCGGTGAAGTTGAGCGAGTTCTTAACATGGCGGACAGCACTTTGCTTTTGGTTGACTCAGCGGAAGGAGTTATGCCTCAAACTAAATTTGTGCTTTCAAAAGCTTTGGCTCTTGGCTTAAAACCAATTGTTATTATCAATAAAATTGATCGCCAAGACGCTCGCCCTGATGAAGTTCTTAATGAAATTTTTGATTTATTCGTTTCATTGAATGCTAATGAACAACAACTCGATTTTCCAGTGCTTTATGCCGTAGGTCGTGATGGCTGGTGCGTTCGCGATATGGATAAAGATGAGCGCAAAGATTTAGCGCCACTTTTCGATTTAATTCTTGAGCATGTTAACCCGCCACATTTTGATAGCGAAGCACCATTTACAATGCTTGCAACACTTCTTGATCACAGCCCTTACTTCGGCAGAATGCTTACCGGCAGAATTTATTCAGGCAAAGCCAAAAATTTAATGAATTTCAAAGCCCTAAATTTAAAAGGCGAAGTCGTTGAGCAAGGTCGCCTGACAAAACTTCATGTGTTCCGTGGCGTTGATAAAGTTCCTGTCGAAGAAGCTAGCGCTGGAGATATCGTTTCCATTGCCGGACTTGAAAAAGCTTCGGTTTCTGATACTTTATGCGATATTTCTGTTGTTGAACCAATTAAATCAACTCCAATCGATCCACCAACTATGGCGATAACAATCGGCGTTAACGATTCTCCATTAGCTGGAACTGAAGGTTCTAAAGTTACATCACGCATGATTCGTGATCGTCTTTTTGCTGAAGCTGAAACCAACGTTGCCATCAAAGTAAAAGAATCAGATGCCAAAGATGCTTTTGAAGTTGGCGGTCGTGGTGAGTTACAACTTGGTGTTTTAATTGAAAATATGCGTCGCGAAGGTTTTGAAGTTTCGGTTTCGCGTCCTCGAGTTTTATTCAAAAAAGATAAAGCGGGAAATATGCAAGAACCAATTGAAGAAGTTGTTGTTGATGTTGATGATAATTTTAGTGGCGTTGTCGTCGAAAAACTTTCTTCACGCAAAGGCGAAATGATTGAAATGAAACCATCTTCTGGTGGCAAAACTCGTCTCGTATTTTATGTTCCATCACGCGGTTTAATTGGCTATCAAAGTGAATTTTTAACCGACACCAAAGGAACAGGAGTTTTGAACCGCATTTTCCACAATTATGTCCCTTATAAAGGCGAAATGAAGAGATCTAAAAATGGTGCCTTAATTTCAACTGATGCGGGTGAAGCTGTGGCATATTCCTTATGGAATCTCCAAGATCGCGGAACTATGTTCGTAAAACCTCAACAAAAAGTTTACGCCGGAATGATTATCGGTGAAAACTCTAAACAAGGTGATCTCGAAGTTAATGTTTTAAAAGGAAAACAACTTACTAACATTCGCGCCTCTGGAACTGACGAAGCAATTCGCCTTACTCCGCCAAGAATTTTGACTCTCGAAGATATGATAACATATGTTGGAGATGATGAATTGGTTGAAGTAACTCCAAAATCATTAAGGTTAAGAAAAAAATTGCTTGATCCAAATGATCGCAAAAGATTAGGAAGAGGAAAAGAAGAAAGATTTGATTTTATTGAAGAATAAATTTATAAAATATTTTTACTAATTATAAAATAAATTCTTTTATAATTAGTATTAAAATCATTCTTGACAAACAATATAAGATAATAGATTATTTTTTCACAAAAATTTATTTAACCAAATAACAATGAAAACCCTAATTATTAAATACCTACCGAGCGGAGAAGCTTCCAACACCAAAAAGCTCTTGGATATTTTCTTATCTAAAATAGAAAATTACCCAACAGAAATAGTTGATCTTTTAAATGTTGAAGTTCCGATTTTCAATGAATTAAGCATGAAAGCTTATTACAAAAGAAATTACAATAATCAAGCTCTTGATGCTAAAGAAGTTAAATCTCTTGAACAAAATGATAGCCTTATAAAGCAATTACAATCAGCTTCAAACATAGTTTTAGCTTGTCCAATGCACAACTTTGGATTTCCTGCCCAAATGAAGGCTTATATCGATGCTACGACATTTTTCAACGAGACCTTTTCATATGAGAAAAAAATGATGTCCGGTAAAAAAATACTCACGATATTTTCATCGGGCGGAATTTATCCAAACGAAACTTTTGGTTTGGATTATCCAAACTGGAATTCAATTGCCTTAACCGCTCATGCCACCTTTAATTTCATGGGCTTTGACGAGGTCAAAACAATTGGCACAAGCCTAAGAGGCGAAGAAAACGCCATCAATAACTTACCTAAAATTTCAAATGAAATTGCGGATATTGTTAAAAAATGGTATGTCTGATTTATTAAAGAATTTATGAAAATTGTTTAATTACTTTTTATCGCTTTTTTTTATTGTCGTGTTAGCCACTTCTTTAATTTTTTCTTGAATTAATTTTTCAAGAGCTTTTTTTATAAAATAGCTTTTTGATCTTTCTTCAAATTCGCATAATTTTATAAGGGATTTTTCAAGATCAGCTGGAATTTGAGCAGAAATAGTAACGACTTTATTTTCTTTCATAACAATAAATAATTTTTAGGTTAATAAAATTCTCAATAAACATTAGAGGTTTATTTAAGATTTTATTCATCTTTTTAATAAAAACAAAAAATAAACTTTTTATTTGTGCTTCATAATAAGAAAAATAACATATTTTTTTTAACAAAAAATGAATTAATTTTAGAACTTGTTAACCTAGGTTTTAAAAGGTTTGTCGCCTCTCAAATATGGGGTTGGATTTACTCAAAAGGTGTGGCAAATTTTTCTCAAATGTCCAATGTTTCAAAAAACAACATCGATGTTTTAAATCAAAAATTTTTGTTCGAAAGATTGACAGCTATTAATCTCACTCGGTCTTTTGATGATACAATAAAATTTTTATTAAAACTCTCAGATGCTCGCGAAGTCGAGTCTGTCTACATCCCCGAAGAAGATCGCGCTACTTTATGCGTTTCTTCTCAAGTTGGCTGCACTTTATCTTGTAAATTTTGTCACACCGGAACGCAAACTTTGGTACGCAACTTAGAGCCTCATGAAATAGTAGCCCAAATAATTTTAACCAAAGATTTAATTAACGACTGGGATTCTCAAAATCGTAAACTCACCAACATAGTATTCATGGGCATGGGCGAGCCTTTTTTTAATTATGAAAATGTTGCTAAAGCTCTAGAAATTATTTGTGATCCCGAAGGTTTAAACTTTTCGAAAAAAAGAATTACTATTTCAACTTCGGGTTTAGTGCCCGAAATTTTGCGTTGCTCGCAAGAGTTAAAAGTAAATTTAGCAATATCCCTTCACGGAACAAATGATAAGCTTAGAACCGATATAATGGCGATTAATAAGAAATATCCATTACATGATTTGTTAAGCGCGTGCAAAACTTATAATCAAGAAAATCCGCAACAAAAAATCACTTTTGAATATGTGATGTTGCGCGATGTCAACGACAAAGACGAACATGCTTACGAGCTGGTCAAGCTCATCAAAAAATATAATTTAAATTGCAAAGTTAACCTGATTCCTTTCAACAAATGGAATGGTTGCGAATATGACACCTCGAACATTACTCAAACCAAAAAATTCCAAGAAATTTTGAAGCAACATGATCTAATTGCGACGATTCGCAAAACTCGTGGCGATGATGTTTTGGCAGCGTGCGGACAACTAAAATCAGCCTCGGAAAGGACTAAAAAATCATAAAAACCTTTGCGCACTATCTTCCCCCAAGAGATTACGCACCGACACTTTAAGAAAATATCCGCAACGTTTACGGAGCCATAGCTCTAAACTTGAGGGGTTATGATTCCGTAAGCGTTATGAGAATTTTCGTAAAGCTTAGAAAAAGGTACCAGGTTACTTTTAATTTTAATTCTCTCGATTTATAAACTTAACCTCCGAAAGTATTCGCGCTCTAGCTCTAAACTTAAGAGCTTACACACCTAGACTTTACAAAAATATTCTTCAAGCTTACGAGGTCATCACCCTCCCGCTTTGCGCTTACGCCCCTACAATTTTTCACAAGCTCGGAAGTGCTTCAGGCTGTTGCTCCCCCCTTGAGGGGGAGCGGATTCTAGAAACTTAACGGTAGTTAAGTTTCTAGAATCGTGGGGGGTCAAAAACCTAGAGCATCTGAGGTTTTGATGT
>CAMDCJ010000052.1 GCA_945890035.1 Rickettsia typhi | reverse complement strand
ACCGCCAATGCCGAAGATGGATCTAAAAAACTTTGGGGAGTATCGGCGATAAAAGCGACCATGCCAATCATCAAGAGTGGCGCGGTTTCTCCCAATGCTCGCGAAACTGCCAAAATTGTTCCCGTCATTATTCCGGGGATGGAAAGAGGCAATAAATGATGCCAAATTAATTGCATTTTGGAAGCGCCGATTGCGAGCGCGCCATCACGAATTTGATCGGGGATTGAGCGAATGGTGTTGCGAGTGGCGATAATTATAACCGGCAAAACCAGCATAAATAAAGTCATGCCACCAACCAAGCTAGATGAGCGCGGGAAATGCATGAATTGCAAATAAACCGTTAAGCCAAGCAAGCCGTAAATGATTGATGGAATGGCCGCCAGATTGTTAATGCTGATTTCAATAATGTCGGTGAGGCGATTTTTTGGAGCAAATTCTTCGAGATAAAAAGCGCACATTATGGCGATTGGAAATGCGCAAATTAAAAAAATAATCATAATCATCAAAGAGCCGACGAAACTTGATGCGATTCCGGCTATTTCTGGTTCGCGCGAATCACCAAATTGAAAAAATTCCCAATTAAAAACCGTTTTTATTTTATTTTGTTCTTGTAGTTTTTTAATCCACAATATTTGATTTTCTTTTAAGCCCGAAGAGTTGTTGTGCTTGATAAACATGTCAACTTTTGAGCTAGCAAAAACCCAATAAATTTGCTTTGAATGCGGATTTTTATTGCCTTCAATCGATTTTTTTAAATCAAGATTGCTTGATTTACTTACGAGTTGATAAAGTAAATTTAAATCAATGATTGAATTAATCGAGGGTTGAATTTTTTTAAGATTTTGTTTGATTATTTGACGATGGTCGAGAGTTGAAATATCGATTTGGTTAGTTAAATCAACTTCAATGCCAATCTTAGTGCTTGTAAATGCGCCATTGCTTTTGTAAATAATCATCGCAAAAAGAGCTACTAAAAAAAATAACGAAAAACCGATTGAAATTTTTCCAAGAAAAACAAATCTTTTTTCGCTTCTTTGTCGCTTATTAATGTTGTTAATTTTAGTTTCAAACATTCTCTAAATTTTTTAGATATATTCTAAATTTTTTTTTTAAATTGGCTAGGGGTCAAATTAATTATTTATAAAATTTATTGCAAATTTTTGGTGAGCATCGCTTTAATAAATCCTTCAATTTCGCCGTCTAAAACCGCTTGAATATTGCCAGTTTCGTAATCGGTGCGTAAGTCTTTAACGAGTTGATATGGGTGCAAAACATAAGAGCGAATTTGATGCCCAAAACTATTGTCGCTTTTGGAATTTTCTTTAATATCTTGCGCTTCTTGCTTCTTTTTAATTTCGAGTTCGTAAAGCCTTGATTTGAGCATTTTTAAAGCCTCGACGCGATTGCGAATTTGTGAACGATCGCTTTGACATTGCACCGCAATACTGGTCGGCAAGTGAGTAATACGAACGGCGGAATCGGTTTTATTAACATGTTGTCCGCCCGCGCCAGAAGCGCGAAAAGTATCGATGCGTAAATCCTTTTCTTGAATTTCAATATTAATTTCATCGTCGATTTCGGGATAAGCCCAAATCGAAGCAAAACTAGTTTGCCTTTTGCCGTTGGAATTAAATGGCGAGATGCGCACCAAGCGATGAATGCCAATTTCATTTTTGAGCCAACCGAAAGCATAACGACCAGAAATTTTAAGAATTGCCGAGCGAATTCCTGCTTCTTCGCCGTCTAAAATATCAATTATTTCGGTTTTAAAACCACGAATATTAGCAAATCTTTCATACATTCTTAAAAGCATCAAAGCAAAATCACAAGAATCGGTTCCGCCAGCTCCAGCATTGATGTCAACGAAGCAATTATTAATATCATTTTCGGCGCTAAAAAGACATTCAATTTCAAAATTATCGCTAAGTTTTTTGAGTGAATTTAAGTTATTCTCAACATCATTTAGTAATTGCGAATCATTTTCTATTTCCGCTAATTCTAAATAACTTAAATTATTATTTAAAAGATTTTTTAAATTATTAAATTTACCGAGTTTTTCTTCGATCAATGATTTTTCTTTAAGAATTTTTTGGGCTTTTTCTTTGTTATCCCAAAGAGTTGGATCTTCGGCAATTTTATTTAATTCATCAAGTTGCGACTGCAATTTTCTAGGGTCAAAGGCACCTCTCAACGAGGTTTAGGGATTCACTAATTTGTTTAATTAAATCGTTAATCTCAATTTTCATTAGTGAATTTTATAAGTAAATTTCTGAAGTAGTTTGCGTAACTTTTCTGGCCGCAGAATCAAGTAATAAAGAATTTACATAAATTTTATTGGCATCTTTGCATTTCTTAACACCGTTTAACATGTAGCCGTCAGTTACTCCGGCGCAAGCAAAAACCACTTCTCCACGCGCCATTTCTTCGGCGGTATATTTTTTATTTAAATCTTTAATGCCCATTTTTTTGGCACGCTCGATTTGTTTTTTATTATCGTGGAAAACCAAGCGACCCATCATTTGACCGCCAATTACTCTAAGAGCCGCGGCCGCCAAAACGCCTTCTGGGGCTCCACCCGTTCCCATATAAGCATCAATTTTAGTGTGGCCTGAAGTGCAAGCAATAACGCCCGCCACATCGCCATCGCCAATTAAACGCACTCGCGCACCAGCTTCGCGAACTTTGGCAATAAGTTCTTCGTGACGCGGACGCTCAAGAATCATTATGGTGAGTTCATCAATCGCAACTTTTTTAGCTTTAGCAATATTTTGTAAATTTTTCTTGGCAGTGTTGTCGAGATCAATTATACCTATTGGTAAATTGGCACCAACGGCGATTTTTTCCATGTAAACATCGGGAGCGTGTAAAAAACCACCTTCATTCGCAAAAGCAATCACCGCAAGCGAGGATTCGCCAGCATTGGCGCAAATGGTTGTGCCTTCGAGCGGATCAAGGGCAATATCAATTTTATTGCCACCTTTACCGACTTTTTCACCAATATAAAGCATTGGTGCTTCGTCTCTTTCGCCTTCGCCAATAACAATTTTACCTGAAATATGCATTTGATTTAAAGTATGACGCATCGAAACAACGGCGGCTTGATCGGCAGATATGTTGTCGCCTTTGCCAATCCAGTCATAACAAGCTATCGCAGCTTTTTCAACAACATCAATAATTTGCGAAGATAAAGAGGTGAGCATTTTTTAAAATTTAATTTGGAAAATATTTGGTGCATAAAAAAAGGTGGACATTTGTCCACCTAAAATTTAACTAGAGAGCTTTTGCTCTTTGAAATCAACATGTTTACGAACAACGGGATCGTATTTGTTAAAAATCATTTTTTCGGTTTTTTGCTTAGGATTTCTTCTGGCTAAATAATAAAAACCAGTCCCAGCAGAACTTACCATTTTAAACAAAATCGAATTTCTTTTTGATTTTGAAGCTTTAGGTTTGCCAGCCATATTTGACCTCGATAATTAATAATAATTTATTTCAGTTTTGCATCATCACGATTTATTTAAAAACTTGATTAATCAGCAAAACTTTAATCTTTAAAAAAAACATTTTGATTTAAACAAAGTCTCAAGTCAAGTCGTTTTTTAATAATCAAATTTTGGTATCGCGAAAAACAATGTGTTTCAAAAAAACAAACCTATCAACCTATCTTAACTAATTAGTTGTTTTTTAAAAAATTTTGAAATTGAATAAATTTTATAGAATAAATATCAGTAACAAAATAAAAATTAAAATGACAAATTTAAATAAAAATTCTAAGAAGGCTTTTTCTCTTGTTGAAATTTCGATCGTAATCTTAATTATTGGTTTGTTAATAGCCGGGATATCAAAGGCAAGCGATTTGATTTTTGATGCCAACATAGCATCTGGACGCTCAATAACAAAGTCGGCAAAAGTTAATCGTATGCCAAGTCTGGTATTGTGGCTGGAAACAACCCTTGTAGAATCAATTAAAGACTCTGAAAGATACCAAGGCTCCACCGTTACTACATGGCGCGATATTAATCCTCAATCAACTACAAAGTTTATTTTTAAAAACTCTGGTGGTACGCCAACATATGTTGAGCCAGGGAAGAATTTACCTGCCATTGGAAGTCTTTCAGATGCTAATTTTTTTACACCTGGTACTGAAACTAGTTCAACAGCCCTTAACTACACCGTAAGTGAGATTTTTCCTTCTGCTAGCGCAACAATTATTATGGTTTTGAAGTCAAAAAATGTAACGGCAGATTTATTTACTTTTTGCCCGAGCGCTGGATGTAGTGCTGGTAAAACAATTAGTCTTGGCTTGGCGGTTGGTAAGCCAAAATTTATTTTCCCAAATGATACTGCTGATGTTGCTGCCACAACAACTCTCGATTACAATAATAAAGCCCCAGATGTTATTATAGTTTCTGCTGAAAAAGACAGTGCGGGTGTTAAAATAGCTGTAAATGGAGCTAGTGCAGCGTCAGCAAACAATACCAGCACATCGCTGTCTTCTGCGTTTTCTACCACTACCACTGGACTTTTTAAAATTGGTGGTGGCGCAACTGCAGCTACCGGTGTTGAGATTTACGAGATCATTGTATTTTCTTCGGCCTTGAATGATGGAGATAGACAATCTGTAGAATCTTACCTTTCTAAGAAATATAATACTCCGGTAGTTAAGGCACCTTTATAAAGAACAAACTTCTAAATATTTTTAGTCAAATTCATTAACTAAACTTTGACTAAAAAACAATATTCGATGCCAATTACCATATTCAAATTTGGTAATTGGCATTATCTATTTCTAGAATTATTTTTCTTCAAGTAATTTTTTTGATGCGGACATCGCCTCCAGGCTTATTTCTTCGCCCGAAAGCATGCGAGCAATTTCATTTATCCTCGAATTTTTATCCAATATTTCAATTTTAGTTTTTACTTTGCCAGCAATTTCACTTTTGCTTATTTTCAAATGTGCATCGGCTTTGGAAGCTATTTGCGGTTGGTGAGTGACGACTAAAATTTGAGAATTTTGAGATAGAGTTTTGAGTCTTTTACCGACGGCGTCCGAGGTGCTTCCACCAATGCCTGTATCAATTTCATCAAATATTATTGTTGGCACAGATTTAACATTCATTAGCGCCACTTTTAGCGCCAACATAAATCGCGATAATTCACCGCCCGAAGCTATTTTGGTAATTTCATCAAAATTATTTTTATTAAGCGAAGCCTTGAAAATAGCTTTTTCAAAGCCAGTTGGGAAATAATTTTTTGATTCAATTGAATTTTTTTCATCGAGATTTAATGATTTATTTTCAATAATTTCGACTAAAAATTTTGTGCCCGCCATCTTCAAAAAATCAAGTTCTTCCTCAACTTTTTTTGATAATTCTAAAGCTGATTTTCTGCGTTTTTTACTTAAATCTTGTGCGATTTTTTGATATTTTGTAAAATACTCTTGACGCTTGATAATCAAGTCTTGCGATAATTTTTCCTCGTGATTTAAAGTGCTAAGTTTTATTTGAGAATCTAATGCTAATTTTTCTAATTCATTGGCATTGCAATTGAACTTTCGACTCAAATTACGAATTATAAATAAGCGTTCTTCAATTTCTTCTTTGGAATCTTGTGAAGAATTTAATTCTTTACAAATTTGTTCGAGATTTTTAACGGAATCTTCGATGTCGATAATTTGAATATCGGTTTTTTCGCTTAATGAGAAAAAATTTTCAGCTTCATTCTTCAAGAAATTTTCAACTAAATTATGATTTCGCGATAAAATTTTTTGCGATTGGAATAGGCTGGAGCTTGCCTCCGTCAAAGAATCTTTAATATCGCCAATAAAATTTAGAATTTTTTCTTTAGCAACTAAATGATCTTTTTTTTGCACAAGAATTTGCTCTTCATTTTCATAAATTTTAGCATCATTAATCTCATTTATGACATGCTCAAGATAATCTTTTTCGCGCGCAATTGCCGATTTTTTTTCTTCAAAATCAGCAATTTCATTATCAATTTTTGAAAGCTCTTCATATATTTTTTTTAAATCTTTATTGAGAATTTGATTGGAGGCAAATTCATCGAGAATGATTAAGTGATTTGCTGGATTTAGTAAGCCTCGTTGCTCATGTTGACCGTGAATCTCAACCAAACTTTCGCCAATTTTAGCGAGCAAATTAACGCTAATTGGCACATCATTTACAAAAACTTTGCTCGAAATATTTTCGGAAAGTGTGCGTCGAATAATGAGTTGATGCGGATTTTGAGAATTAATAATTTCATTTGAAACTAAAATTTCTTGGCATTGTGGATTTAAAGAAATATCAAATTCTGCGATAACATTTGCTTTAGTGTCATGGCTTCCAAGCAACTTGCTGTTGGATCTAAAGCCAATTGCTAAACCAAGAGCGTCAAGCAAAATTGATTTACCCGAACCGGTTTCACCCGACAAAATGCACAAGCCTGCGTCGAATTCAATTTCTGCTTTGTCGATTAAAACAATGTTATTGATAATTAGTGATTTTAGCACTTCAAAAAAAATATAGTTGATATTAAAATCCCAGTTGCGATTCTATTTAAAAAATTAAATTCTCAAACAAAATTATGTTTATTTTGGATAAAAAATTACAACAAGATAGTTTTTTTATTGCCGATCTTGAATTGTGTAAAGTTCTTTTGATGAACGACGCCAATTATCCTTGGCTAATCTTGGTTCCGAGACAAAATAATTTAAAAGATATTGTTGATCTGAGTTTTGACGATCAAATTATTTTATTAAAAGAAATTAATTTTGTGGCGGAAATTTTCAAAAAAGAATTTGAGTTTGATAAATTAAATATCGCCAATTTAGGCAATGTAGTTTCGCAACTTCATATTCATGTAATCGCTCGAAAAAAAAATGATGCAACATTTCCGCGTCCGGTCTGGGGCAATGCGCCAGCGCTTGAATATTGTGGCAATAATTTAACAAAAACTTTAGAAAAAATTCAAAAATATTTTAAAAATGTCGACAGAAAATCAGATTAAAAGAATTATTTATCGTGCGGTGCATCGCGGTTGCAAAGAAACCGATTTTTTACTTGGCGATTTTTTTGTCGCCAATAAAGATAACATGCCCGAGCTAGGATTGGAGCTTTGCGAGAAGCTTTTAGATGAGGATGATTTATTGATTTATGATTGGATTTTAGATAAAATTCCTTCCGAAATTATTTACAAAAATTTAATTGAAAAAATTCGTAAATTTCACGGATTGAGTTGATTTTTACCACTTTATAAATTTCTACAAGCTCTGAAAGTTTTCGGGCTGTATCCCCCCGCTAAATAATTTATACAACTACAAATTTTAGAAATAATCGCAACGCATACGGTGCCATAGCTCCCCCCTTGAGGGGTTATTTGCGTTAAAAAAATAGCCTAAACGGCTATTTTTAGCAAATAGCGGGATCAGGAGCCAAAGGCGACGCAATCCCAGTCGTGAATCTTTTTCGAAGAAAAAGATGAAACGTTTATCCGCAAAAAAAATTCCAAAAAAGTCAATTTCTTGATTTTACTTTTAAACTAAAAAACATTCTAAATTTTTGTAAAAAATCCATCAAAAAATTACAAAAATAATCTAAAAAATCACCAATTTTTGTTTAAAAAATTTATAAATTTGTGGATTAAAGTTAAAATCAAGAAATCGTCTTTTTTAAAAAAATATTTTTATTTAATTTCTACTTTGGTTTAAAACCGTTAATTATCTAAGCTTTTCTGACCCCCCACGATTCTAGAAACTTAACTACCGTTAAGTTTCTAGAATCCGCTCCCCCTCAAGGGGGGAGCTACAGCCTGAAGTTACGAGTGTTTCTAATAATTTTTAGCGACGCAAGAGCTTAACCTTCCATTAATTTAACAATCTTACCATAATTTACCGAAACTTTATTATCGATTTCAAGTTCCATTACGGCGGTGTTAAAGAGGTTTATAGGAATTTGCAATTCGGAAATTAATAAATCAATATTGGTCGGATCGGAATTAAGATTTTGTAGAATTTCTTCGCGAGCATTAAAAACTTGATCGTTAGAAAAATTATACTCTTTTTTAATTTGAGAAATTTGATTGGTTTTTTTGAAATGATAATTTTTTTGAGATGTAGCGTTTAGAACATCTTCGACTTCGGTGATAATGTTGGCTCCGTCTTTAATTAAGCGATTAGTGCCTTGACATCTTGGATCAAAAGGCGATCCCGGTACGGCAAAAACTTCACGATTTTGTTCCGACGCAAATCTTGCGGTTGCCAAACTTCCCGATTTAAGACCCGCTTCAATGACCACGGTTGCAACCGACAAGCCCGAAATTAAACGATTGCGTTGAATAAAATTAGGACCTTTTGGAACATAATCGAAAGGCATTTCGCTAACTATCAAGCCACATTCAGAAATTTGTTGATAAAGTTTAGTATTTTCTTGCGGATAAATATTGTTGATTCCGCCGGCTAAAACTGCAATTGTGCCACTTAGAATTGAGGCTTCATGAACTGCGGTATCAACTCCACGAGCCATTCCCGAAACGCTTACGACCGAACTTTGTCCAAGTAAAAGAGTGAATTTTTTGGCATAAAGAAGCGCGTTAAATGAAGCGTTTCTTGGTCCAACAACGGCAATTTTTTCTTGTGGTAATAAATCAATATCGCCTTTAACCGTAATGAGTGGCGGAGCATCAGGAATTTCGCGAAGAAGTTGTGGATATCGAGAATCGCTAAAAGTTAAAATTTTTGCACCGAATTTTTCAGTTTCTTCAAATTCTTTGATGGCAATTGAGCGTTCGCACAATTTAATTTTTTGTGAATTTTTTGATAAATTTAAAAATTCTTCAAAATTTATCAAAGCATTTTCAACTGATCCAAAATGCTCGAGGATTTTAAAAAATGTAATTGGGCCGACATTTACGCTCCGGCTAAGCTGGAGCCAATCGATTATTTCTTTTTCTGAAGAGGGTTTTTCTTGAAGAATTGCGTTTTTGATTTCCATGGTGTGTGTTTTTGGTGTTAATAAAAATAATAATTTTTTATATAGAAAAAAAATCTATCTACAATTATTTTATTAAAAAATTATTGTACAAGTTTTTTTTAAAAATTATTAGAATTATTTAATGTTTGATACGGTAGCCAACTTTTAACATCCGATAAATTATTGCACCAAGAATAACATTTATTATTAAAATATAAATTGCGCCAAACATTAAATTGCCGTCATTGTGCCCTGTTATGCCATATCTAAAGCCATCAATCATATAAAAAAATGGATTAAAATGTGAAACGGTTTTCCAAAATTCTGGCAAAGCATTGGTTGAATAAAAAGTGCCCGAAAGGAAGGTGAGGGGCGTGATTACATAACTTGTCATCGCAGACATTTGGTCAAAAGTATCGGAAATTACGCCACATAAAACTCCTAGAAGCCCTAGCAACATACAGCCTAAAAATAAATAGAAAAAAGCGATAGAAAAACTATGAAAACCAAGTGGAACAAAAATTAAAATTGTTAAATAAGCCACAATTCCAACGCAAATTCCGCGAATAATTGCCCCCAAAGTAAAGGCAAAAAGCAGTTCAAAAGCGCCAAGTGGCGGGATTATATAATCAACAATATGTCCCATCACTTTGCCCATTACAAAAGAAGAAGACGAGTTGGCAAAAGCGTTTTGAATTGATGCCATCATAATTAGCCCTGCCGACATGAAAATAGCGAAGTCAACGCCCTCAATGGTTTCTATGTGAGATCCAACCGATAAATTAAAAACCGCCAAAAATAAAATAATATTTACAACCGGAGAAAATAAAGTTTGATGATAAACTTTTAAAAAACGATAAACTTCTTTTTTGAGTAAAGTAAATGCTCCAAACCAATTTGTTGACATAAAAATAATTTTATTGTTTGATTTATAAAAATAAAAAATAATCCCTTATTATGAGTTTAGAAAATATTTTATCTGATTTCAATTCGCAATTTGAAAATGTTGAAAATAAATCGCATATCGATGAATTGCGCGTTAATTTTCTTGGCAAAAAATCGACATTGAATGATTTATTTGGTCAATTAAAAAATTTAACAGCGGAAGAAAAAAAAGCTTTCGGCGCTAAAATTAACGATGCCCGCAATTTTATTTCACAAAAAATTGAGGATAAAAAAAATTATTTTGAAAATCTTGAATTAAATCAAAAATTAAGTGGTGAAAAAATTGATATTTCAGCGCCAGTACGCCTAGAAAATCAAGGCTCTATTCATCCAATTAACAAAGTTATGTTTGAGATTGAGCAAATTTTTTCCAATCTTGGATTTGAGTTTGCACAAGGTCCAGAAATCGAAGATGATTTTCATAATTTCACGGCTTTAAATATGCCGAAAGACCATCCGGCGCGCCAAATGCAAGATACTTTTTATTTACAAGATTCGGAATTATTACTAAGAACGCACACTTCAAATACGCAAATAAGAAAGATGCTAAGCACTAAGCCACCGTTGAAAGTATGCGCTTTGGGACGAGTTTTTCGTCGCGATTCTGATCAAACTCACACGCCGATG
>CAMDCJ010000051.1 GCA_945890035.1 Rickettsia typhi | reverse complement strand
CAAAATCAAGAAATCGTCTTTTTTATAAAATTTATTTTAAAAATTTTTTCCTTGGCTCAAGAGCGTTGACTATGTGGGCTTTTTTGACCCCCCACGGCTCCCAAATCGCAACTACCGTTGCGATTTTATCGCCTGCTCCCCCTCAAGGGGGGAGCTACAGCCCGAATCTTTTCCAAGCTTGTAGAAATTCGTAGGTTTGTAAGCCCTCAAGGGGGGAGCTAAAGCCCATTGGCTTTACGAGTATATATGTAAGATGTAGGGGAGTAATGGCTTAACCTCTACAATTTACAAAAAAAACTCTCAACACTGGCGAGAGAATTACCTTGGACACATAACGCCATTATTTTTTCACGATGCAAAACCACTGAAGAAAGAGAATTTTATTTGAAATTGAGCATTGATAATAAATTGGCAAAAAGAGATTTGGAAAGACAAATTGATGTCGCCACATTTGAGCGCACCAAGCTTAATAATTCAATTCTCTCACCGCTGGCGAGAGAATTATATCCAACTTTAGAAAATGTTTTTAAAAATAATTATGTCTTAGAGTTTCTAGGTTTGTCAGAGGATCACAATGAAAGTGATTTGCAAAAAGCTCTCATTCAAAATATGAAATCTTTTATTTTAGAACTTGGTAAAGACTTTATTTTTGTTAGCGAAGAATTTCGTTTACAAGTTGGTAATCAAGATTTTTTTATTGATTTGCTTTTTTATCACCGAGGCTTGTCGGCACTTGTTGCATTTGAACTTAAAATTGGTAAATTTTTGCCCGAACATATGGGGCAACTTAATTTTTATCTCGAAGCGCTTGATCGCGATGTTAAAAAACCTCACGAAAATCCTTCAATTTGCATTTTACTTTGTCGCGATAAGGATCATGAAGTGGTGGAATATGCGATGTCGCGTAATCTTTCGCCAACCTTGATTGCCGAGTATAAATTACAATTGCCCGATAAAAAAATTTTGCAATTCGTTATATTTAGTCGTGCTTTCGCAACGACGGGTCCACGAAATTTTTATCAATAATGGCGGTGAAAATTAATCAAGTTAAAAAAATACAATTTCTTGATTAAATTTGCTTTGGTTTTTATGAATCTGGCAACGCTTACTGGGTCATCACTTTCCCTTGAGGGCTAACAAACCTTCATTTAGTAAAAAATACTCGCAACGTCAACGAGCTCTAGCTCCCCCCTTGAGGGGGAGCGGGCTAAAATGTTTTAACGGTAGTTAAAACTTTTAGCCGTGGGGGGTCAAAAAATTAGAGCATCTGAGGTTTTGATGTTGAGAGAAAAGTTAAAACAAAAAAATTCCAAAAAAGACGATTTCTTGATTTTACTTTTAACCTAAAAAATTACCAATTTTTGTATAAAAAATTTATAAATTTGTGAATTAAATTTAAAATCAAGAATTAAATTTTTTTTCATGATAAAAAATTAACTTTGAAGCCTTGCAATTTTAGAATAAATATGAATAATTTATTTGATAATTTTAAGGCAAAAAAGCGTTTTATATTTTTATGTTATCGAGTTGATTTTTTAAAGTTATCTAAAAGTATATTCATGATTTTAGTTTAAATATAAAATTAGCTAGAACCGCTTCAGATATAACACAAGAAAGGGTTGCAGGCAAATCAATCTTTTTTTGTCTTAAATTAAACAAATTGAAACCACCAATCCAAACGATATAATTAAAATTAGTCGAAGCGTCACCATCTCTTTTACTTAATTTCCTCTAAGATAATGAATTGAATTTTTATCAAAAAGAGAGTCTTAGCGTGAGTAAAGTTTGGTAAAAACTCAAATAATCACATAGTTTAAATATTAAAATAAATTTACATGACCATAGAACTAGAAAGATTATCCTCACTCATTGATTTTGCAAAAGAATCAGCAAAACTTAGAGGAAGCCCTATATCCGATGTAACAAGATATTCTTTCTATGAATACGAACATAATTTAAGGGAAATGCCTGGACTTCATTTTAATGCTGCTGGAGATGAAGAAGAAATTTGGCTTTCTGTTGAGCGCCTTCATGAAAAAAATGCTCCAACAACTAATCAACCTTTACTTGAATTATGGCTAAAAGTTTCCAACGATCCCTCTAAAGAACCGACTCTAAAAAACTCCGTAGAATTTTCTAAATTACTTGACTTAGGTTTTGTTAAGACGGATACAAAAAATATTTCATTTGATACAAAGCGCTTAATTACTCTTCAAGAATTCGAAAAAGCAGATGAAGTTTTTTCTCAGCTTAAAGCTTATAAAACTCTTCAATGGTTACCTTGGGCAACAGAAGAAAGAAAACGGAGGCTTACCATAAATCTTTATGGAAAGTTATTTACGCTTAAGCAACAACTAGAGGGATCTATAACGGATTCTTCGATTGAAATTGCTTGGGGAAGTGGTATGTGTCTATGGAATATGGGAGGTAATAAAGTAGTTCACCCTCTTATTACGAGATTGGTGGATATTGTTATTGATGAAATTTCTATGGCTATCGAAATCCGGCCTCGAAATGTAGAAGCTCAGCTTGAAATAGATATTTTTACAACAATCGACAATCTTGGTATACTTGAACTTGAAAAAGCTTATAAAGATTTTACGGGAAAAATTACCCAAACATTTTCACCATTTGATAGGGGTACGTTCGATGGAATTCTTCGCACTGCTGTTGCTTGCTTAGATTCGAAGGGAATTTACTGGCCTACAAAAATCACCAGTGATGATCGAGCACTTCCTCCTGTATCAGAAGAGTTAAAGATAACTGACACTTGGGTATTAATTTCAAGACCTCGTAGCAAAAATTCCTTTATACAAGACCTGGAAAGATTCAAAAATAGTATTGAGGAAAAAGTTTCAATACTACCTAAGGCTATTATGGCAGTTTTAACAGAACCAGCTAATTTTAATGAAGATATAATTCTGCCAAGTTTTCGAGGTATTTCGATGATACAAGGATATGATGAGGACAGCGGTTCTTCTGACAAAAAAGTATCCGATCTATATTTTCCTATGTCATTTAATGATGAACAAGTTCGAATAGTTCAAATGCTTGAGCATCATGATGGCGTTGTAGTGCAAGGACCTCCAGGTACGGGGAAAACTCATACGATTGCTAATATTATTTCCCATTATCTTGCTTTAGGAAAACGAGTATTAGTAACTTCAATGAAAGAGCCGGCTTTATCTGTTTTACGTGATAAATTACCAGAAGAAATTAGACCACTTGCGATCAGCTTGCTATCAGATGAACAAGAGGGAATGAAGCAATTTGAATATGCCATTTCTAAAATCGCTTCTGAAATTCAAGTAATTGATAGAAGTATTTATAAAAAGGATATCGCTCAACTAGAGCAAAGTATCGATTTAATTCATGCAAACCTTGCAAAGATCGATAGAAAAATAAACGATTGGGCGAAGAAAAATCTAGATCCAATTAGAATTGGAGATGAATTAATAAATCCTGTAGATGCAGCAAATGAGGTTATAAAAGGAAATGGTCAGTATGAATTTCTTGAAGATAAGTTAACCCCAAAAAACATTCCTCTATTCAACAGTTTAGATATCGCTAAATTACGTGAAGCACGTCTTGCGATTGCAAATGACATGGATTATTTAGATGCGCCTCTGCCTGAAATATTAATTCTTCCTGATGCGAGCGAGCTCTTGCGCACCCATCAAGATCTCTCTAATTATCAAAAGATTGAGGCTTCAATTAATTCTGGTGACCTACCGAATCTATCTTTACATGAAGATGCAATTCGCGATGTTCATTTATTATTAGATAAAATTCAAAATTTAATCTCTCTATCTCAGCAAATAGAGCGAAGCGGAAAAGAATGGCATAAAAATTTGCGAAAATTTCTCAAGCAAACTTCTGAATCTAAAATAGCAATTATAGAAATTTTTGATGTTTTGGGTAAAGAAGTTGCTCAAGCAATAACTGAGAGGAACTTCTTTTTAACAAAACCAGTAAGTGCTCCAAAAGATATTGAATTAGATATAGAGATAACTTCCGCAATTCAAAATATAGTAGCTGGCAAATCAGCTTTTGGTCTAAGTGGATTAATAGGAAAAAGTGCCTCAAAAAAGAAATTGGAAGAGATTAAAGTTCTTTCAAATTCACCAAATACAAAAGAAGATTGGGAATATGTTCAAAAATATATATTGTTACAGAGGCGCTTTTGGGAGCTAGTTACGCGTTGGAATAGTATAGCACCGGAATTGGATATAGAATTTTTTCAAGTTGTAGAACCGTCCTATGTAATCAAAGCTGCAGAAAATTTTTCAATATATCGTTTAATTCAAAAGCATATAGAACTTGAAACTCAAATAATTAGTCAATCACGCATTCTTTTACCTTCTTGGAAAAGATATTCTGAAATTGAAGAAAATATAGAATGCTTACAAGAATTACAAAAGTTTTTAGATAACCATGCACTTAGATATAGATTAGCTAAAGCCAATTCAAATAAAGAAAATCTTCAACAAACTCTTTCTAGTTATAGAGGTAAAGTTATAGATGATTTGAATAATTTTATTAAATTTAAATTGGGCAATCCATCCATCAATGATAAAGAATTTCAAGAAAATTGGGCAAGTTTAATCGGAGAACTTGGGAGAATTTGTAACCTAAAAAGTGCATTCGCAGATTTAAGTTTTATATGCAACCAGATAGAGGATTCTGGTGCAGAAAAGTGGGCCATAAAACTTCGTTCTAAACCAGCAAGAACTACACTAGATGATTTACTTCCTGATAATTGGCAGAAGGCATGGCGCCTAAAATGTTTAGCCACTCATCTTGAAAAAACAGATTCAAGGGAGGAGCTTAAAAAATTATCACGTGACAGAAATAATTCAGAAATATTGTTAGCAAAAACATACCGAGATATTGTTGCAAAGCGTACATGGTTGAAAATAGCTGAAAATGCAACTCCTGACATAAAATCTGCACTTGAAGCATTTCGAACCGCAATAATAAAAATTGGAAAAGGCACTGGTAAACGTGCAGCAATTTTTCGTCAAAATGCTCGTAATGCTTCAGAAAGAGCTAATCAAGCAATTCCATGTTGGATTATGCCGCATTGGAGAGTATCTGAAACTTTACCAGCAGAACTTGGATGCTTTGATTTGGTAATTATAGATGAGGCCTCACAGTCAGATCTTTCAGCATTACCAGCGCTCCTTAGAGCAAAAAAAGTGTTGATTGTTGGTGACGATAAACAGGTTTCACCGGATGGAAGTTTTCTTGAAGTTGATAAAATTAAGAATTTAATGACGCGTTATCTAACTAATCAGGTTGATATTTTTCGTGCTCAAATGGATCCAGGTCAATCAATATATGATTTGTTTAAGGTTGTATTTGCTCAATCTGGCATTATGCTTAAAGAACACTTCCGTTGCGTAGGTCCAATTATCGAATATTCAAAACGTGAAGTTTATAATCACGAGTTAAAACCTGTGCGTTTGCCTAAATCTTCAGAAAGGCTTGATCCTCCTTTAATAGATGTAATAATTGAAGATGGATTTAGAAAAGGCGATATTAATATACCAGAATCTCGTTTTATCGTGGATGAGATTAAAAAAATATGTGCTGATGAAAATATGCGACACAGAACAATAGGCGTGGTATCGTTATTAGCAGATAAACAAGCTTTAGAGATATGGAAAATGCTAGAAGAAGAAGTGGGTCCAGAGTTAATAAAGCGTCATGAAATTGCTTGTGGTGATGCACGTACTTTCCAAGGAAAAGAACGAGATATAATGTTTCTATCCATGATTGTTTCTTCTGGTGATGCACAAGCTCAAACCAAAGAATCAATCGCTCAGCGTTTTAATGTAGCCGCCTCGAGAGCGCGAGATAGAATGTATCTAGTTCGAAGTGTTGAATTAGATCAATTAAGTCTTAATGATAAGTTGCGCCGTAATTTAATTTCACATTTTACATTACCTTTTGTTCAAGATGAACAGCGCGTTGAAAACCTTCGCATGCTTTGTGAATCAGATTTTGAGAAAGAAGTTTATGATATCTTAACGGAAAGGGGATATAGAATTATTCCACAAGTAAAAGTTGGAGAGTATCGTATTGATATGGTGGCAGAGGGTCATAACGATGCTCGACTAGCTATTGAGTGCGATGGGGATCGTTATCATGGTGCCGATAGATGGGAAAGAGACATGAATCGTCAGCGAATTTTAGAGCGTGTTGGCTGGAAATTCTGGCGATGCTTTGCTTCTACATTTGTTAGATATCGGCAAGAAGTTATTGATGATCTTATTACTCATCTTTCTGAGCGTGGTATTGAACCTATTGGTAGTAATACGGCACCTCGAAGCATTCATTCAGAACAAAGAAGGGTTACAATTTTTTCTTTAGATGCAGAAAAAGAATCCGAACAAAAAAGTTTTGATTTATAAATGTTAGCTTGAAAATACCTAGATTAAAAAAATAAAAAAATCAAAACGCAGAGAATTTTTTAACAATCATCTAAAAAAATTAGCCATGCATATTTTGAAGAAATTCTTGCAATCACCAACAAGTTAGATTATTACCCCGATTTTCCGCCACTTCGACAAAAGGAACTCGAGGCAAAAATTGACGAAATGGTTTGCGATTTATATCAATTGGATGATGAAGAGAAAAAATTAATTTTAGGTTAGAAAAATATTTTTTAAAATTTTTACCTTATCTTAAAACCGTTGATTATCTGAGAATTTTTAACCCCCCAAGGCTTCGTCGCTTTTCTCAATTGAAAATTTCATTTTGATTTCGAAGGCGACTCGCCCCAGGGACCGCGTCACCTTCGCTCCTTGTCCCGTTATTTGCTAAAAATAGCCGTTTAGGCTATTTTTTATACGCAAATAACCCTCAAGGGGAGAGTGATTGCACCGAGTTTGTTATAATCACCCTCACCATAAGGGTTTACATCTCTATAATTTTTCGTAATAGTCTCAACGCATACGGTGCCATAGCTCCCCCCTTGAGGGCTTGCAAACCTACATTTTATGATCACATTCGCAACGCTAACGGGCTTTAGCTCCCCCCCCTTGAGGGGGAGCAGGCTAAAATGTTTTAACGGTAGTTAAAACTTTTAGCCGTGGGGGGTTAGAAACTTAGAGCATCAATGGTCTTGAGATTATTATAAAAATTAAAAGAAAAATAACCCCTCACCCTAGCCCTCTCCCCGCAAGCGGGGAGAGGGGATTCGATGGATTAATTTTTTGTAATAAATAAAAAATCGTAAGAAGAGATCTAGAGGATTTTTTAATTTACCTTTTAAAAAAAATCGTTGCCTTTATTCCCTCTCCCCACTTTTGGGGAGAGGGCTAGGGTGAGGGGTTTTAAAAAAAATTTTAAAAACAAAATCAAGAAATCGTTTTTTTTCATTTTAACTTTTTACACAATCTTAAAACCCATTAAATCTCTAGTTTTCTAACCCCCCACGTCTCCGTGAATTTAACTACCGTTAAATTCTCGGAGCCCGCTCCCCCTCAAGGGGGGAGCTAGACCCCTCTGATGTTGCGAGTAATTTTGTAAAATGTAATTATACAATTTTCAAAGTAGAAAGTTGAAAATTTATTCAAAACTTCAACCCAAGCAACTCAAGCAAACTTTCTCGATAATCGAATTGGTTAAAATTCTTTTTTCTTGTGGGATGAATAAATTGGGGGAAGTTGATTCATTTGAACTCAAGCCCATCCCGTCGGAACCCGAACCCATCTCCAAAAAACCATTTTCAATCAAAAAATTTAATTTTTTGAAATCAAAAATTTGGGAAAAGTTTTTGTTCAAATGTTTTTTGAAAACTGCCTCCGAGATGCCTTCTTCTAGGCGTAAACCCATCATAATAATTTCTTCGATCAAAGCGTTTTCGTCAATATCTTCAATTTTTTGAATGCCATTTTTTTGTTTTTGATTTTGATCGATCCAAGCTTTGGGTTCGGCGATCATTTGCACCGCTTGACGCAATTTTTTATTTTTAAAATATGCTCGCGAGTGAGCTCCAGCGCCGATTCCGATATAATCATCGCTATGCCAATAAGCTAAATTATGAAGAGATTCAAAATTTTTTAAACTATAATTTGAAATTTCGTAATGGCGAAAACCCTTGCCAATCATGGTTTCGTTGGTGGTTTCGTAAAATTGTGCCGATAAATTTTCGTCGGGCATAATAAATTCTTTGCGTTGAAATTGGCCAAAAAATTTGGTGCCTTTTTCAATCGTTAATTGATATAAAGAAAGGTGAGGGGTATTGAAACTCAAGGCTTTATCGAGTTCTTCTTGCCAAGATTTTATAGTTTGATTAGGGCGCGCGTAAATTAAATCGAAAGAAAAATTTTCGAAATATTTTTGTGCTAATTTGATGGCATTTTCGGCTTCATTCACCGAATGTTCGCGTCCTAAAAATTTTAAATCATCAGCGTTTAAGGCTTGAATCCCTAAGGACAAACGGTTGACGCCAATTTTTTTTAAATCCATAAATTTTTGCGCTTCAACCGAAGTTGGATTAGCTTCTAAACTGATTTCACAATTTTCTAGAATCGTAAATTTTTCGGCGATTTTTGCTAAAATTTTTTCGACCAAAGAGACTGGCATTAAAGACGGCGTCCCGCCTCCAAAAAAAATTGTTTTAACATTTTTTTCGATAATATTTTCGCTAAAAAAATCTATTTCGTGGCTATAACTTTCAAACATTTCGTGGTAATCAATATCGCTTCGAACATGCGAATTGAAGTCGCAGTAAGGGCATTTCGACAAGCAATAAGGGTAATGAATATAAATTGAAAGCATAATTTTAATGATTTTGAAATAAATTGCCTTGAAGAAAATATGGATTAATTGTAAATTTAAAAGAAAATTATTTTTTATGGAATCAAATTCACCTTACTATTTACAAATTGCCATCGTGGTTTTTCGCGAAGTTTTGGAAATCGCCTTAATCCTTGGCATTCTTATTTCTGCGACCAAGGAAGTTGAAAATCGTACCAAGTGGATTTTGGCGGGGCTTGGCTTGGGCATAAGTGCCTCAATCTTGTTGGCATTTTTTACCGATCGTATTTCTTCAGCGCTTGACGGCATGGGGCAAGAATTTTTCAATGGTTTAATATTGCTTTCGGCGTCCTTCATGATTGGCTGGACGGTGTTGTGGATGCAAAAGCACGCCAAATCTTTGTCGGGCGAGTTGAAGCGTCTTGGCAATTCGGTTAAGGAAGGCAAGAAACCGCTTTACGCTTTGATGATCGTGGTGTTGCTTTCGATGATTCGCGAAGGCGCGGAAATCGTGCTTTTCTCTTATAGTTATTATGTTTCGGGAGTTGAGATTCATCAAATTATTGTTGGCTTGTTGACGGGATTATTTTGCGGAAGTTTACTCGGTTTGGCGCTTTATTTTGGCTTGCTCAAAGCCTTTGGCAAATATTTTTTTATAGTGAGCAGTTGGCTTTTAATTTTTTTCGCCTCGGCAACCGCAACTACAGGTATAAGGTTTTGGTCGGATGCACAAATTGTCGATCCACTCATCGATCCAATCTTCGACGCTTCACAAATTTTATCGCAAAATAGTATTTTCGGCAAATTTTTACACTTAGTTTTCGGCTATATCGACAAACCGTCATTAACGCAATTAATCACTTATTTTGTAGTGCTTATCGGTCTTGCCGTCGGTTTAAAAATCGCTAAAAAAATCTAATTTAAAATGAATATTCTTCACGAAATATATCAACATAAAATTATCGAAGTGCGTAATCGCAAAAAAAATATTTCGGTGCAAGAAATATGCGCTAAAACCAAGTGCAACAATCCTCCCAAAGATTTTTATCAAGCTTTAAAAAATCGCAACGACAATAATGAATTAGGTTTGATTTGTGAAATAAAGCGCGGATCGCCTTCAGCCGGAATCATCGTTCCTAATTTAGATGTTGCGCAAGTTGCGAAAAATTATGAACAAAACGGCGCCACTTGCATTTCAGTTTTAACCGATGAAAAATATTTTTTTAGCCATGATAATTTTTTGATTGAAGCTAGAAAATCTTGCTCATTGCCACTTTTGAGAAAAGATTTTATGGTCGATTCTTACCAAATTTACGAAGCCAAAATGCTTGGCGCGGATTGCATTTTATTAATCGTCGCCATGCTCGATGATGAAAAATTGCGAGAGCTTGAGCAAGTAGCTTTCGACAGCGGTTTATCAGTTTTAATTGAGGTGCATAATCTCGATGAATTGGAGCGCGCGCTCAAACTTAAATCGAAACTTATCGGCGTGAATAATCGCGATTTAAAAACTCTAAAAATCGATTTAAATACCACTTTGGAATTAAAAAAATATGTGCCGAAAGATCATATTTTAATTTGCGAAAGTGGCATTAAATCTCAGCAAGAAATTGAAAATTTTAGAAACGCCGGAGTTAATTGTTTTTTAATTGGCGAATATTTTATGCGATCTAAATTTGCTGATTTAGATTTTGGCGATAATAAATAAATTTTAATTAAATTTCGTCGCTAACATTTGATAAATCTGGGCGCGAATAGTTATCGGGCTTTTCAATTGGAGATTTTTTTCCGCAAGAAACTACACTTAGAATTATAAAAAAAATTGCTAAAAATTTACATTTATTTTTCAAATTTTTTTGAATTTGAAAAATATTTTTTAAGAAAATATTTTTGGTAAAATTTTTTAACATAATTTAATTTTTTGCAATTTTTATAAAATTATTTTTAACAAATTTTTATTTAAAAATTAGCGATTTTTTAAATATTTATGAGCCTCATCAATTTGT
>CAMDCJ010000050.1 GCA_945890035.1 Rickettsia typhi | reverse complement strand
GTTCCCGATCCAGGTTTTCCAACTTATTTCTCAGCAATTAAAGCGTGTGGAGCTAATGCTGTAAGCGTTCCATTATTTGAAGAAAATAATTTTAGATTAAATCCCGATGATTTGGAAAAGGTAATTACTAGTAAAACTCGCTTAATAATTATTAATTCTCCAAGTAATCCCACTGGATCGGTGATGCTTGCTAGCGAAATTGAGGCGGTTTATAAAATTGCTAAAAAACATAATATTTTTTTGTTAACCGATGAGATTTACGCTCGTCTCGTATTCGATGATAAAATAAATTTTTCTAGTCCAAGTATTTTCGATGAATGCAAAGAAAGAACCATCATTGTCAACGGTTTTAGTAAGGCTTTCGCAATGACGGGATGGAGACTTGGAGTAGCAATAGGACCAGCTTTTTTAATTGAGAAAATGACTTTATTATTAGAAACTATAGTTTCTTGCGTCCCACCATTTATTCAAAGAGGTGGGATTGAGGCGATTAACGGCGATCAGTCGCAAGTTAATTTTATGAAAGATGAATATAAAAAAAGACGAGATTTTTTGGTTGATGGTTTAAACAAAATTCCTGGAATAAGTTGTATTAAGCCTGCGGGGGCAATTTATGTTTTTGCCAATATTAAAAACACTAAAATGACGAGTTTAGAATTTGCCGAATTTGCCCTAAATAAAGCGCAGGTAGCATTGCTGGCGGGAGATAATTTTGGAAAATATGGAAATGGTTATGTAAGATTATCTTATGTTAACAGCTTAGATAATATAAATCTTGCTATAAAAAATCTTAAAACGGCACTAGAAAATGAAAATAAGAGTAGTTGATTACATAGCTGAATTTATTCACGATAAACTGGCAATTACAAAAGTTTATACATTAACAGGTGGTGGAGCAATGTTTCTCAATGACTGTGTTGCTAAGCATCCAAATCTAGAGGGCGTTTATAATCATCATGAACAAGCTTGCGCAATGGCGAGTGTTGGTGATGCAAAATATACCAATGGATTTGCGGTATCTTTTTTAACAACTGGATGCGGTGCAACTAACGCTATTACTGGCCTTCTTGATGCGTGGCAAGATAATGTAAAATGTTTTTTTATATCGGGGCAAGTTAAGAGAAAAGAAACATCATCCAATTCTTCGACCGAACTTAGGCAATTTGGAATCCAGGAGGCAAATATTATATCCATAGTTAAATCTCTTACGAAATATGCCGTTATGATCAATGATCCAAATGACATAGCTTATCATCTAGAAAAGGCTAAATTTTTAGCAGAAAATGGTAGACCGGGGCCGATATGGCTTGATATTCCGCTTGATGTTCAGGGTGCAATTATTGAAACTGATCAATTAAAACATTTTGATTATGATTTGGAAAATCAATCAATAAATAAATCAGAATCGCAAATAGAAAAAATAGCCCAATTTGAAGATTTATTAAAAAAATCAACGAGACCAATTGTTTTGGCAGGAAATGGTATAAGGCTTGGAAACGCTATTGATAATCTTCTAGAGTTTATTCAAAAATATCAAATTCCAGTGGTATCTTCATATTTGGCAATAGATTTAATCGACAATAATGATCCTTTATATGTTGGAACCGTTGGAATAAAAGGTGATAGGGCTGGAAATTTTGCTTTACAAAATTCCGATCTCGTAATTGCGATTGGAAATAGATTGAGCATCGGCGTTACTGGGTTTGAATATAAATTATTTGCTCGAGAAGCAAGGTTGGTAGTTGTTGATATTGATCCAAAAGAGCATCAAAAAAACACGGTTAATATAGATTTATTTATTAATGAAGATGCTAAAAAATTTTTTGAAAATATTATTAAAAATAATCTACCAATCGAAGTATCAAAATCATGGCTAGATAAGGTTTTGCATTGGAAAAAAAAATGGTCTACTGCAACTGCAAAATATCCTAGTGATAAAAATAATATCAATAAATATACTTTTATTCAACATCTGAATAAGCATTTAAAGCATGATTCGGTAGTGGTTTCCGATGCTGGTTCGGCATATTACGTCACTTCACAATGCTTAAATATTTCAAATAATCAAAGATATGTTACTTCGGGTGCGCAAGCTGACATGGGATTTGCAATTCCAGCTTCGATCGGTGTTTTTTTTGCAAAAAAAAGTGAGGTTATAACTATAACTGGCGACGGTTCTTTTCAATTAAATATTCAAGAATTACAAACCATTAAACATTACAACTTACCAATAAAAATATTTGTATTTAACAATAATGGATATTTATCAATTAGAGCTACGCAAAAAAAATTTTTTGAAGAAAGATTTGCTGGAGTTGATTCAACTTCTGGTATATCATTCCCGGACTTAAAAAAAATAGCTAAAGCTTATGGGATTAAATTTTTTCGAGCTTCAAAAGTTGATGATTTGGATGATGTTTTGAAGCAAGTTTTGGAATTGAATAATCCAGTAATATGCGAGATAAAATGCCCAAATGACCAAGAAATTATTCCAAATGTTTCGTCGCAAAAAAAGTCTGATGGAACTATGATTTCTAAGCCTTTAGAAGATATGTATCCATTTTTAAGTAGAGAAGAATTTTTTAAAGAAATGATAATTAAGCCGATTGAAGAATGATATTAAATTTATTAAAAATTTACTTTTTCAAGTTAATTTGTTATTATAGTTTTAAATTAATTTTTATATTTTTCGCTATATAAACATTTTTAATTATTAAAATTTTACCAATTATGACAAAAGCTGTTATTCTTGCCGGAGGCTTTGGCACCAGAATCTCCGAAGAAACTAATATTATTCCAAAACCAATGGTGAGAATTGGCGATAAGCCAATTATTTGGCATATTATGAAATTATATTCGCATTACGGCATCAATGATTTCATAATTTGTTTGGGCTATAAGGGTTATGTTTTTAAAGAATATTTTGCCAATTACCAAGCGCATAATTCTGAAAATATTACTTTTGATTTTAGCGATGATTCAACTATCAAAATTAATAAAAATAATTGCGAACCGTGGCGCGTCACTTTGGTTGAAACTGGGCTTGATACTCTTACGGGCGGGCGCATCAAGGCAATTGAAGATTATGTTAAAAATGACGATTTTTTTTGCTTAACTTACGGCGATGGCGTTGCCGATATTAACATTGAAGAATCGATAAATTTTCATAAAAAACATGGCAAATTAGCAACGCTAACCGCGATCAATCCAATTGAAAGATTTGGAATTTTGGAAATAGATAAAGAGGAAACTGTTTTAGCTTTTAAAGAAAAACCCATTAATTCTGAAATTTTTGTTAATGGCGGATTTTTTGTTTTGAGTCCAAAAATTATTGATTATATTTCAAATGAAAATAATTCTTTTGAAAAAGAAGCGCTCGAAAAATTAGCACAAAATCGTGAGCTTAAATCTTATAAACATTCTGGTTTCTGGCAATGCATGGATTCTTTACGCGATAAAAATTTGTTAGAAAAATTATGGAACGAAAATAAAGCTCCGTGGAAAGTTTGGTAAAATAAAATGAAAATAAATCAACAATTTTGGCACAATAAAAAAGTATTTATTACGGGTCATACCGGTTTTAAAGGAAGCTGGCTTACGCTTTGGCTTTCTAGTCTTGGTGCTAAAATTTATGGTTATGCTTTAGAACCAAATACCGATCCAAATTTATTTAATATTTTGCATTTAGAAAATAAAATTTCCCATCAAATTGCTGATGTTCGCGATCTAGAAAAATTACAAAAAGCCATTAATGATTTTGCACCCGATATCGTGTTTCACCTTTCAGCACAACCGTTGGTGCGATATTCTTATCATAATCCAATCGAAACTTATCAAACTAATGTGATGGGAACCGTTAATCTTTTAGAAGCGGTTAGAAACTACGGCAAAGCCTCGGCAACGATAATTGTAACTAGCGATAAATGTTATGAAAATGTTGAAAAAATCGCCGGTTATCAAGAAAATGACAAAATAGGCGGGCATGATCCATATAGTAATTCCAAGGGTTGCGCTGAACTTGTGGTTTCGTCATATGCTAATTCTTATTTCATTTCAAATCCACAAATTGGTAAAGTTGCATCGGTGCGAGCTGGCAATGTGATTGGCGGGGGCGATTGGTCGCAAGATCGTTTAATTCCCGATTTAATTAGAAATTTAGTGGCGAAAAAAAATCCAGTAATTCGCAACCCGCACGCAATTCGTCCATGGCAAAATGTTATCGAACCGCTTTATGGCTATCTTCTTGTTGCTCAACATCTTTGTGAATTACCACAACAAAAAACTTTATTAAATTGGAATTTCGGACCCGATTTAATCGATCAAAAAAATGTTGAATATGTGGCAAAAATGGTCGCAGAAATTTGGGGAGGCGATAATAAAATCGAAATTGCTGAAGATAAAAATAAGCTTCACGAAGCCAATTTGCTTTATCTTGATTGCGATAAAGCCAAGAAAGAGTTGGGTTGGCATCCAAAATGGCATATTGATGAATCGATTAAAAACACTGTTGAGTGGTATAAAATGTTTTATAATAAAAATAATAATATTTTAGAATATTCACTTAAAATTATTGAAGATTTTAATAAAAAATAACAATCAACAATAAAAAAATATTTTGCATAAAAAAAATAAAAAATATAATAATGAATATAATTAAAAATGACATCGAAAAAATAGTTCTGCAGGCTTATTTACCATGGGATTCACTCAAAAATAAAACTTTTTTATTTTCGGGATCGACGGGAATTATTGCATCTTTTATAATAGAAACTTTGTTGGTTTTGAATGAGGTTAAGGGATATAATATTAAATTAATTTTAATCACCAGAAATAAAGAAAAAGTTAACTTTAGATTTAAAAAATATATCGATAAAAACAAAATTAAAATAATCGAAAAGGATGTTTTGGATTTTTCTTATGATTGCGATGAAAAAATCGACTACTATGTCCACGTAGCTTCAAATGCTGATCCGAGATTGTTTGTTAACGACCCAGTTGGAACTCTCAAGGCAAATTGTTTGGGCACGATTAATTTACTAGAATCTGCAAAAATTAATAAACCAGAGGGATTTTTTTATTTTAGTTCGGGTGAAGTTTATGGTGATATCTTTAAAGATATTCCTATTAAAGAATCCGATTATGGAATTGTTGATCTAGATAGAATTAGAAATTGTTATGCTGAAGGAAAAAGAGTTGGAGAAATGCTTTGTAACTCTTATTTTAGTCAATATGGTATAAAAACTAAAATTGCTAGACCAGCTCATACTTATGGACCAGATTTTAATTCCCAAGATACTAGGGCATTTTCTAATTTTGTAGATTGCGTATTAAATAACAGAGATATTATTTTAAATAGCGATGGAAAGGCCAAGAGATCTTTTCTTTATATCGCTGATGCGGTTCTGGGCTATTTTACAATTATTTTAAAGGGTGAAAATGGTCAAGCTTATAATGTTGGAAATGATTATGAAATTTCCATTTTAGAATTAGCAAAAATAATTATTAAAGCCTCGGGAAAAAATTATCTTAAAGTAAATTTCAATGATAAAATTATATCAAATAGCGGTAAATCTAGTAATTGTCTATTGGATAATTCTAAGTTAAAAAAACTCGGATGGAAGCCTATTACAAATGAATTAGAGGGTTTTTCCAAGGTTATTGAACATTGTAAATCAAATATTTAATGAAGCAAAAAATTCTCGATCTAGTTAAGCAATATTGCGAAACTGAACATAAAAAACCGAAATTTATTGCGGGACAAAGCCCAGTGCCTGTTTCGGGTAAGGTTTATGATTATTCCGATATGCAAAATTTAGTCGAATCAGGTCTCGATTTTTGGCTTACGACGGGCAGATTTAATCGCGAATTTGAAAAAACTTTAGCAAGATTTTTGGGAACACAACATGTCTTGACCTGCAATTCAGGCTCTTCGGCGAATCTTTTGGCACTTACCGCACTTACTTCACATCTTCTAAAAGATAAAGCTTTGAAAGCAGGTGATGAGGTGATCACTTGTGCCACGGGCTTTCCGACCACTATCAATCCGATTTTAATTAATAATTTAGTGCCGGTATTTTTGGATGTCGATATTCCATCTTACAATATGGATGTTACAAAATTGGAAGAAGCGATTACGCCAAAAACCAAGGCTATCATGGTTGCACACACTTTGGGTAATCCTTTCGATTTAGAAAAAATTAAAGCCATAGCGGATAAATATAATTTGTTTTTAGTCGAAGACACTTGTGATGCTTTGGGCGCGGAATATAACGGACAAAAAGTCGGAACTTTTGGCGATATTGGCACTTTGAGTTTTTATCCAGCACATCACATTACGATGGGCGAGGGCGGTGCAGTTTTTACCAATCGAAGCGTTTTAAAAAGAGCTTTGGAGTCAATCAGGGATTGGGGGCGCGATTGTTATTGCGAACCAGGAAAAGATAATACTTGTAATAAAAGATTTTGCCAACAACTCGGCGATTTACCTTTTGGATATGATCATAAATACACTTATTCGCATGTTGGGTATAATTTGAAAATCACTGATATGCAAGCTTCGGTCGGCTTATCACAACTAAAACATTTATCAAAATTTATTGAAAAACGTCAAGAAAATTTTGATATTTTATTCAGCGGTCTCAAAGAATTTGAAGAATTTTTTATTTTGCCGAAAGTATCTCCCAAAGCCAAGCCGTCATGGTTTGGATTTCCAATTACTATAAGGCCAAACGCCCCTTTTACTCGCAATAAATTGGTGGAATTTTTAGATGAAAATAAAATCGGCACCCGACTTTTATTCGGCGGAAATTTGTTGAAACAACCTTACATGAAAAACCAAAATTATAAAATTATTGGCGATTTAAAAAATAGTAATATAGTTGTGAATAATACTTTCTGGATCGGCGTCTATCCTGGTCTTGGAGCTGAAGAATTAAGCTATGTTTTGGAAATATTTCGTAAGTTTCTTAAAATTAATCAAAATTAATTCGTTCTTTTTCGTGAACCAGTGGGCGATTCAAACTTTGCGTATAAATTGCGCCAATATATTCACCGATTATTCCTAAAAATAATAAAAGCACCGAAAACATAAAAGAGACTAGAATGATGATTGGAGCTATTCCGAGGTTTATTTTATCCCAAAAAACTAATTTAGCAAAAAAATATCCCAAGCCGATTATGAAGGAAAATAATGACGATAAAGCTCCGATAAAAACAGCGATTCTTAAAGGTATTTTAGAATTAGATAATATGCCAAGAATTGCTAAATCATATAAATAATAAAAATTACATTTAGAAATATTTTTATAACGCTTAGGTTGATGATATTCAACGGTTGCAATTTTATATCCAACTTCACAAACAATGCCTCGAAAAAATGGGGATGGATCTTTAATTTTCTTAATTTCATTTATAACTTTTTGACTATATAAACCAAAGCCAGTGAAGTTTTTATAAAGTTTAATTTCAGATAGAGATGAAAGTAAATTATAATAAAATTTTCTTATTTTAAACATGATTTTATTTTCGTCGCTATTGGATTTAATTGCCAAAACCGAATCAAAACCTTCTTCCCATTTTTTGACTAATTTAATGATCATTTCAGGTGGATCTTGGAGATCGGCTACCATTGGAATTAAAGCGTCTTCGTTTGATGCATTTAAGCCATTGAAAAAACTTCTATTATATCCAAAATTTCTAGAATTAACGATAATTTTAACATTTTTATCGGTCGATGCAATTTCTTTTAAAATCACCAGAGTGTTATCGGTTGAACAATTATCAACAAAAAGATGATTATATTGATAATTAGCCAATGATTCATTCATCACTTTTTTTACTTCTTCATAAATTTGCTTAACATTGCCTTCTTCATTAAAACAGGGCGTTAAAATAGTGATTTTTTTCATAAATTTTTAATTTTTTATAAAAAATTCAATGGTTTCGCGAAGCCTTTCTTCAAAAGATTTTGAAGGCTTGAAGCCAAGTTCTTGAAATGATTTTTTATTACTAATCGCATAGCGGAAATCGTGACCGGCGCGGTCTTGAACAAATTTAATTTGCGATTTATAAGAAGTTCCGTCGGTTTTCGGTTTAATGCTATCGAGAATTTCACAAATTTTGTAAGCAATTTCAAGATTGCGTAATTCTTTCTCGCCACCGAATAAATAAGTTTGATCGGTTTTGCCATTTGCAAGAGCCATTTCAATTCCATCGCAATGATCGCCAACATAAATCCAATCGCGAATATTTTTACCATTGCCGTAAATTGGAATATCTTTATTTTGAATGCAAGAGCGAATAATGGTTGGAATTAATTTTTCGTGATTTTGGAATGGACCAAAATTATTCGAGCAATTGGTGATGATGGTTGGTAATTTGTAAGTTTCTTGCCAAGCGCGAACTAAGTGGTCGGAAGAGGCTTTGGAAGCCGAATAAGGCGAGTTTGGTTGATAACGACTATTTTCGTTAAAAGGTTCATCATTTTCTTGAAGAGAACCAAAAACCTCATCGGTCGAAACATGTAAAAAACGAAAATCATTTTTCTTTTCGGCGCTCAAGTTTTTATAATAATTCAAAGAGGCTTGAAGCATGGAATAAGTGCCATTAATGTTGGTTTGCACGAAAATTCCGGGGCCGGAAATCGAATTATCAACATGGCTTTCGGCAGCGAAATTAACAACCCAATCAATTTTATTATAATTCAAAAGATTTTGAATTAAGGCGGTTTCGTTAATGTCAGCTTTGGTGAAGCGATAATTTGGATTTGATGCTACAGATTCAACACTGCCAGGATTCCCAGCGTAAGTAAGTTTATCAATATTTAATACAACATTGCCTTTGGCGATTTGTTTTTTGACGAAACAACTGCCAATAAATCCGCATCCGCCCGTCACCAAAATATTTTTAGAATTAGTCATAAAATTAAATTTAGAATTTAGGATTTTTTAAATAATCCGCAAAAAGTGGTAAATTTTTATCTTTATCCGAAATGATTGGATTGGCGATTTGCCAATCGATTTTTAAATCTGGATCGTTGAAGCGAATGCCACCATCGCCTTCTTTAGAAAATTGATTATCAACTTTGTACATCACATCCGCTGGCTCATTTCCAAGGACGGCGAAGCCATGAGCGAAGCCTTCTGGAATGAAAAGTAATTTGCCATTTTCGCCACTTAATTCGATGGAAAAATATTTGCCAAGAGTTGGTGAATCTTTGCGAATATCAACTGCGACATCAAGAATTTTACCGCGTAAACAGCCGACCAATTTGGCTTGCGAAGGATTGTTTTGAAAATGCAATCCACGAATTACATTGGGCGAAGACAAGGAGTGATTATCTTGAAAATAATCGACCGGCAAACCCAAATCTTGAAATAATTTTTTGTTAAATCTTTCAACGAAAAAACCACGATTATCGTGATAAATCTTGAGTTGAACGATTTTTAATCCAGCGAATGGCGTTGATAAAATTTCCATAATTTATTTGGTTTTTTGAAAAATAATATTTGTTTAACTTTTACAGCTTCAACGATTTTAGTAATTTAATTCTTTATAAAATATAACGCAAATCAAGAATGTTTTTGGCGTTAAAATTTACAAAATTTTTAATATTTTTAAACTCCGGCCACTCGGTTAAAATCGCGACTTGATCGGCTGAATTAAAACATTCTTCTAAACTATCGCAATAATTAATTTTATCGCTCAAAATTTTTTTAGAATTTTCGATGGCGTGCGGATCAAAAGCGAAAATTTCAAAATTATCGGCGAGCAAATGTTTGATAATTTCAATGGCGGGACTCATACGTACATCGTCGGTTCCCGCCTTAAACGCCAAGCCCAAAATCGCAATTTTTTTACTATTATTTTTTTTGCAAAAATCTTGAATTTTTTGTGCCGAATCTTTGAAGCGTTGAATATTAGTTGTAATAACTTGCTCAAGGATTGAAAGTTTCACATCATGATTTTTAGCGATGTGATTTAGTGCCATTGAATCTTTAGGAAAGCACGATCCGCCAATGCCGGGACCGGGGTTCAAAAATGCTTTGCCAATTCGATGATCAAGCCCCATGGCGTTGGTTAAATCTTTAATATTGGCGCCAATTTTTGTCGATAAATTTTCGATCTCGTTGATGAAGGCGACTTTGGTCATCAAAAAGGCGTTTGAGGCATATTTGATAAGTTCGGCAGTTTTTATGTCGGTGAATAAAACTGGGAATTTTTTATCAATCCAAGGTTGATAAATTTCTTGTAAAATTTTTTGTGATTTGTCATTTTCGACGCCAATAACGATGCGATCCGGCTCCATAAAATCTTCAAGAGCGAAGCCTTCGCGCATAAATTCTGGATTGGAAGCGACATCGATTTTCACGCCACAATTTTCTTCAATAATCTTTTTAATTTCGTGATTTGTGCCAACGGGGACAGTGGATTTGGTGATAAAAATTTTATATTCATCGACATATTTTGATGCTTCTTTTGACGCCGAATAAATGTAAGATAAATCTGCCTTGCCTGAGCTTTCATCTTGCGGAGTGCCAACCGCCAAAATTATCGCTTGGCTAGATTTTACGCCCTTCGCAAGGTCCGAAGAAAATTCGATTTTTTTATTATCGACCGCCGAAATCAACATTTCTACTAAGCCTTTTTCATAGATCGTCGGGATTTTATTTTGTAAAGATTTAATTTTATTTTCATCTTTATCGATGCAAATTACATTATGTCCAGCATTTGCAAAACATAGTGCCGAGGTTAATCCTACATAGCCCGTGCCAATGATTGTAAGTTTCATTTTATAATTTAAATTTAAGTTATTTTAGTGGTGCTTATTTTTTAAAGTGTTGATAATAAAATCGGTGAGTTTTATTGCAACTTGAAAATCATCGATATCTATTTTGATTAATGAAATATGGATTACTTAAACTAATTCTTATTTCAAAAAAACAATCATCGGGCTCTAACTCCCCCCTTGAGGGCTTAAACACCTACATTTTTAAAAATACTCATAAAGCCTTCATGCTCTAGCTCCCCCCTTGAGGGGGAGTGGGCTAAAATGTTTTAACGGTAGTTAAAACTTTTAGCCGTGGGGGGTCGAAAACTAAGCGCGTCAACGGGCTTGAGATTATGTAAAAATTGAAATAAAAAAAAATAAAAAAAGACAATTTCTTGATTTTACTTTAAAACTAAAAAATAT
>CAMDCJ010000049.1 GCA_945890035.1 Rickettsia typhi | reverse complement strand
ATTTCATTTTGATTTCGAAGACGACTTGTGGATTAAGATGGCTTCGCGAGAATTTACTTACCGTCGAGAGATCCAGATCAATTTTTAAAGAGAAATATTTAGAGCAAAATTTGTACTAGAAATCAAAGATTTATACAAATTTTAACTCTTGTTTGATCAATTTTTTTTAGCTTGGCTAATCAATTCCCTCGCTGTGATGTCCGGGTTATCTCTAACAAGTTGACGAACAATTTTTTCAAATCTATCCCTATCCTCTGCACTAGTATTCCCATCCGAACTATTAAGAATACCATTGATCGCTGATTGAATTTTTATTTCCAATTGAGCTGGATCGACTGAAGGCGGAGCTGGAGGTGTTCCGGCTGGAGGAGAAGCTGGAGCTGGAGCTTGAGCACCTTGAGCTGGAGCTGGGGTTTGAGCACCTTGATCTTGCGCGCGAGTTTGAGCTCCACCTTGAGCTTGCGCACTAGTTTGAGCTGAAGCGAATGGAGGTGAATCGCCATTTCTACTTCTATCTCGCTCTTCTTTCTCTTTTATATCTTTCTCTTCTTTTACTTTACTATTTTGCGCCTCTGCTTCAGCAATAATTTTTTGACCTTCATAGACATCTTCTAGCAATTGTCGCTGTTTTCCATATTCTGATTTTACTTCTGTAGAATTTGGCTTTGAATCATTTACAACTTGAGCAGGAGTTTGCGTTGAAGCTAAAGCATTATTACCACTCACAATATCAACAGGATCTTTTTTAATCACTTTATTGAAAATATTCTTGAGAGCCGTTTTTCCCTCCAAATCATTCATGCTAATAAACAAATCTCCTTTTAATGCCTTTAATGCTTCTAATAAATCATTAATATTTTTATTATCTTTAATTTCATTGATTTCTCTATTAACCTCTTTCACATATTCGGATTTTAGATTTTTGTCGGATTTTGGATTATTCTGAAATATTTTTTTAAATATTTTTTTGAAGTTTTTTAGTCTACCTTCTTCAATTCCTTCAATTCCTTCAATTCCTTCAATCTTAGAAAGCCTTTCAAATACAGTCTCATTACCTTTGAGTTCTTTTTTTAATCTTCTTTCTTGGTCAGCCTTTGCTAAATCTTCTGCTAAAGCTTTTTTGTCTTTTTTTGCAGAATATTTATCTTTTATTTCCTTATCTAGAAATGCTTGCTTTTCTTCCTTTTCTTGTTTTCTTGCAGTTTTTTCCATTCTTTTCATCATTACAATTACCTTCTCAATTGAATCTTTATGATTTTTACTCTCTTTTAATTGCTCCAGTGCATCTGTTTTTCCTACCACTGTATTTTTATCATCTTTTAGATTTTGCTTATGAATAGCATCGAGTTTTTTGTTAATTTCTTTAGCCTCATCTCCTGCCAATTTTCTAAGAGTAGAAAGCTGACTTTCTCTACCCAATCTTTTAAATTCTGCCCTCTCTCCTTTTGCCCTTTTATAATATTGCTTATTAGCAAAATTTGCTGGGATGTAAAGTGGGGAGAGCACTACTTTAACCGCAAGTTTTCCAGCAAATCGAAGATTTGATTCGCCTTCCTTGAATCGAAGTATAGTTCTATCTTGGATGATTGGCTTAAATTGCTCTTGTTGACCACCTTCGATTTTTTTAAATGCTTCGTCATTAGCATTTCTTCCTTTTTTATCGACAGCTTTAGATAACTCTGAATCAAAAGCGGTTTTTTTATTTTCTTCATTATGTTTTTTTATCTTTTCGGCAGTTTCAGGATTACTCAGCTCTCTTGCTAATTTTCTGTCAAATTTTCTAAAATCTTTCTCCTCATCCATTCCGGCATAACCAAGTAAACCAAAAAACCTATCTCTTTCTTTGGCAACTTTATTGTCAAACCTACCAGAAAATTCTCTAGCCTTTCCTATGAAGAAACCTTCCTTGATTTCAGAACTATCAGTATTTTTTACAAATGGCTTACCCAAAACGGCGGCACCTTTAAAAAGCACCCCACCCTCTCTTTTATTCTCTTCGCGTTGTTTATTTTTTTCAATTTTACCTTCAACGGCATTTTTTCTGAATTCATTTTTATAAACATCTGCTTTATCAATATCGCCACTCGAAACTAAATGCTTAACATATTGTGCCGCTTGCGATGCCGTCACTTCTGATGCTGATTTCATAGCACTTTTAACCGAGGTTTTTTTGAAAAATTCTGAAACTTTTCTATTGACCTCATCCCTTGAAAGATCTAGATTTTGATTTGCCCAGACCTCAGCCCCTTCCTTAATTTCATCTCGCGCTGTTTTACCCAATTTTCCTTGATTTTTTAAATTTTCTCCTTGTTGTTTGATATACTTTTTCAACGGCTCGTCAATCAATTTTTGATCCAATCTTTTTTTAATATTTTTTGGATCAAGACCTAGTAAACTAGCTCTATTTTTATTTTCACCTTCAAATAGGTCCATTCTGTTTGTCACCTCTTGCCTAATATACTTATCTCGCTCTTTTCCTTCTAAACCCTTATGATCCGCTTCTTGCGAAACTAAGCTAAAAGCATTATCAACTTCTCTATCGCGCATATAAGATCTTAAGCCTCTGTTTCTTATGCCGACAGCTTTAAATGCATTATTAACCATATCATTAATCGAACCAGAATCTCCAATTCCACCTCTGCCAGCTCTTGTTAAGTTCCTTATCGCTACTCTGCCAGCAAATTTTACAGCTTGAGAAATTTTTGAGTTCGTTATCGCGGTTTTTGCTAGACTAAAAATGCCTTTAGATATTGAGCTAGTCATATTAAATCCACTCTCACCTCTTCCGTCCTCACTAACAGGATCAGCATTTGCAATGCCACCAATTGAAATTAATTGACCAGAAATGTATCCAGCTCTGTCGCAAACCGATTTTGTAATAAAAATTAATGCGGCTATTTTTAAAAAATATTGGAACCAATCATTAATACCCCTTTTGGTATCTTCAGATTGTAAAACAATAGTCTTTAAAAGATTATTACTTATATTGTCACCACATACTCTAAACATTAACATCTCTTTGAAACTAAGATCTAAAATTATTAAAAAAGGATGAAGCATTGTGAATAAAATTACTATCTCCAAAGACCTAGAGGCAACAAAGGCAACCCAATTATTAAACATGTCTTTGGTTTTTTCGAAAAGACTAAACAAAATAAACACTGGACCAAGAGCGAGACCGATACAAATCTTTAAAATATTTATCATATATTTTAATGCCACATCGAGCACCATATAAATAAAATAAATAATTAATGATAGAATTGCTGGAATGTATATCAGGGCAAAAAAATTAAATCCCTTATCCTTAATCCAAAATAATCCGAAAATTTTAGTAATAGTTGGCGTTGATACCAAATCCATTATTAATTTATCGCTATATATAAATTTTCTACCAGCATCAGCTGATACAGAATTATCCCCTTGCAAACCAACGGAAGCAACAGTTAATTCCATATTTGATTCAAAAATGCGAGATATTGTGTTAACCAATGTATCCATGCCATTTTTGAAGAATTTAACGATGATTTCATTATACATTTGCCAAGCATTCGCATTAGTAAACAAAATAACTAAGCCTATTTTTAAAAGCCTCATCATGACTTCTTTTTTTCCAAAATCAGTCATTCCCATGAAAAAAGCTAAGCCAAAGAAAGAAATGTACATTACCAATGAAATTGAAATTACACTTTTTACTATACTATTTTGAAGAACGGCCTTGTACATAAACTCGACCACGCCATCTTTTTTTATATGTATTAGTTTTTCATCATAATAATTGGCTCCAAAAAGATAACGATCAAATGATCTAACTATATCAGCCATTATTCCATCGCCTTCCTTGGCGATAACTCCTCGCATAAATTCAACATTATAGCCACCAGAATTGTCGGATAGATATTGATCGTAAATATTAAGCTTCACTTCATCTCCAAGTTTATGATAAACAACTGGCTCGCTTGGTTTACTTTTTTTAAAGATTTTTGATTCCGGGCTTTTATAAATAACTTTTGTTCTATCAACACCCCTATTGTCAAGGCAACGATTTTGGTTGTCTAATTCAATTGGACAAAGTACTTGTTGAGAAGCCAAATGATAAGCAACCGGAGGGATACCTCCCGAACCTTCCTCAGATGGGATCAGCCCGATATAAAGACCCACACCCATTTTATAGGCGCAGTCCTCTCTATTCTCCGTAGGTCGAGCTGAAGCCCAACTGCTTTCTATCAAATCTTTTTTATAAGCATCGCGCGAAAATATAAAATATTTTTCACTAATGTTATTAAAAATATTTTTCTTTTGATCTGGAGTAGGAGTTTTGCAAGTGCACTTATCTATATCATTCTGATCTGTTCCATTACAATTAGGTCCTGGGTTGCTATTGTTTTGTTCTCCCTTCGTATTTAGTGACTCACTACTTGAAACATCCCACATTACACCGCCTTCTTTAGTAAATTGTGCATTATCCAAGACTGGTCCGCATAAACAATTTTCACTACTCTCAGCATTAAGTGGTTTAAAACAAAGTTTGCAAGATTTTATTTTTGAAATCTTCTCTACCCCATCATTGCTTATTTTAGTATCAGTCCAACCTCCCGATATGGCAAGCATAAAATAATCTCCGCTAGCGATCATTCCGGTTTTTTGCCACTCAATAATTTCGCCACCATTAGTGTGATTATACTTTCCAGTTATAGTCCTCGTACCTTGACCAACAGGATCGAAGCCATTTGCGTAAATAGTGTGCATTATATCATAATACTGATCGGCCTCATAGCATACTTTATCGCAAGATGCAAGCACGGTTGCTAAAAAAACTAATAACAGAATTTGTTTTATTTTTTTAGCAAAAAGCATTGTAATTTTATAATTTCAACAATGGAAAAGGGTTCTCAAAATAGTTCTAATGAGAATAAGATTTGGTACCTGCGGCCGGACTTGAACCGGCAAGAGCATTAAAGCCCCACGGATTTTAAGTCCGTTATGTCTACCATTCCATCACGCAGGCAAACTATATACCAAATTAATTTGGTACTATTTTAAATAAATAATAAATTTATTAATCAACTAATCAAGAAATTTTTTCAAAACTTTTAAAAAATTTTCTAATGAAATTTTTTTATAAATTTTCGCTTCACCAATTTTGTTTAATAAAATAAAAGTGAGTTGATTATTTTCAGTTTTTTTATCTTTAAATAAATGCTTAATTAGGTTTTCTTGATACCAATTTTGACGAATATTTTTTAAATTCAAATTAAAACCACTTTTTTGCAAATGATTAAAAATTTTCTGATATTCGTCTTCCTTAATAAGTTCAAAATCAACCGACATTTGGCTCGCCATCAACATTCCAAGAGCAACCGCTTCGCCGTGCAAAATCTCATCAGAATAATTGGTTTCGGTTTCAAAAATATGCCCAAAAGTATGTCCAAAATTTAATAAAGCTCTTTCGCCATTTTCTTTTTCATCGCGCCCAACAATTTGCGCCTTAATTTCACATGAGCGCGTAATAATTTTTTGTAAAATTTGTAGATTTTTAGCAAAGATTTCTGTTAAATTTTCATCAAGAAATTCAAAGAAAATTTTATCATAAATAAATCCGTATTTTACAATTTCAGCATAACCTGAACGAAATTCACGAAGTGGCAAAGTCTCAAGAAAATCAATATCGCACAGCACTAATTTTGGCTGACAAAAACTGCCAATTAAATTTTTTCCGGCTTGCGAATTAATCGCCGTCTTGCCACCGACCGAACTATCAACCATCGCCAAGAGTGTTGTAGGAATCTGAATAAAATCAATTCCGCGCAACAAAACCGACGCACAAAAACCCGTTAAATCCCCGACTACTCCGCCACCAAAAGCTATTAATAAAGTTTTACGATCAATATTTTTTTGTAAAATTTCTTCGCAAGTTTTTTCAAAAACTGCGAATGATTTTGCATTTTCACCCGCCTTGACTACAACAAAATCAATGCTTTGCGCAATATTTTTTAATTTTTCACCATGCAATTTAACAACATTTTCATCACTAATTACGATTATTTTATTGTAATTATTTATTTCCAAAAAAGCCTTTAGATGCTCTATAACATTACTACCAACAATGATTTGATAAGATTTTTCTTGTAAATCGAGGGTAACTTTATTAAACATTTTTATAATCTTTTATTTTGTTAATAATTTTTTCAATAAGATCTTCGTGCGTTAAATGCGTAGTGTCGAAATCAAAATCGGCTTCTTGATAAATCGGATAACGAATTTTTGCCAAATCTTCCAAAACTTGGCGCTTATTTTTTTGATTTAATAACGGACGATTTGACTTAGAGCCAACTCTTTTTAAAGTTTCCTCAATCGAAGCGTGAAGCCAAATTATTATGGATTTTTGTTTTAAAATTTTGCGAGTTTCTGGATTAACAAAAGCTCCGCCACCTAGAGATAGAACCATCTCCTCATCACGATTAATAATTTCTCGAATTGTTTTACCTTCGATTTCACGAAAATATTTTTCACCATTTTGCGCAAAAATATCAGCAATTGAACGATGTTCGCCATCTTCAATTTCTTGATCGCTATCAATGAAATAATACTTTAGAATTTGCGCCAATCGGGTTCCAACGGTTGTTTTTCCAGCTCCCATTAAACCAACAATGGCAATTATTTTCTTTTTGGACATTTTTTATCTTGAAAAATTTTTTTTGAATTATAGAGTAAGAAATAGGTTCATCAACCAAAATTTTCTAATTACTTAAAATTAAACAAATTTGAGGAATAAATATGATTGAATATAATAGCAAAACATCTTTTGCCTCTTCCGCATCAAGAACTTCAACCTTTGATTCCGCACTTCGCGATTACATGGTTAAAGTTTATCAATACATGTCGATTGCACTAGCGATTTCTGGCTTAGTTGCCTTCATGGTTGCAAGCTCTCCCGCTTTAATGCAAGCAATTTTTGGAACTCCTTTGGCCTTCGTAGTTATGCTTGCGCCACTTGGATTCGTAATATTTTTTGGCATTAAATTAAAATCTATTTCTGCCGAAAAAGCTAAATCTTTCTTATGGATTTATTCAGCATTGATGGGCCTTTCTTTGGCGACAATCTTTGCAGTTTATACCGCAACCAGCATCACTCGCGTATTTCTTATAACCGCTTCAACTTTTGGCGCTATGAGCATCTACGGTTACACAACTAAAAAAGATTTAACAAGCTTTGGATCGTTCTTAATCATGGGCTTAATCGGCATCATGATCGCTTCAATAATCAATATTTTCTTAAAAAGTTCTGGGCTTGATTTTGCAATCTCTCTTCTTGGAGTCTTCATTTTCATTGGCTTGACAGCTTATGACACTCAAAGAATTAAACAAACTTATTATCACTTCGCTGGCAATAACGAAATGGTTTCTAAAATGGCGGTTATGGGCGCTTTAAATCTTTATATGGATTTCATCAATTTATTTATTATGCTTCTTCGCTTCTTCGGTGAAAGAAAATAGTTGATCACTAAGAATTATTTCGATTTTAATTAAGGAGTTTAAAGAAATTTAAACTCCTTTTTTATTGCTTAAAAATTGCCAAATCAATTCTAAAATTGGTGAAAAAAAATTTAAAATTTATCGATTAAAAACAAAATCAAGAAATCTTTTTTTCGAAAAAAAATTTTGTTTTAACTTTTTAGATAATCTTAAAATCTTTGATGCTGATGGCTTTCAAAACCCGCGCGACTCCCAAAGATTTAACTACTAAAATCTTTCTCACCCCTCTTCTCAGGCGATAAAATCCAAACTGAAAAAAATATTTAATCGCCTCTTGATTTTAGAATTATAAAACTTTATTCTATTTGCAAGCTTAAAAATATTCCTTGGTAGCTCAGTGGTAGAGCAAGTGACTGTTAATCACTTGGTCGGGGGTTCGAATCCCTCCCAAGGAGCCATCTTTAAAAAGATGGTTTATTGCGAAGAAAATAGAACCCCAGATGGGTTCGACAATAAGCCGTTCATTTTTCTTTCAAATTTATTGGCTTAGAAAAATAGGCGACTTGCGATTCGAGCTTCGCTCGAGTAATCCCTCCAAAGGAGTTAAAAAACTTCCACAGAAATTTCATAATATCGATTTTAGCATTCTGAATCCTATAGCTCTAAACTCCATAAATAGCATTATTGTTGACAAAGAACACTGTTAAAAATAATCTTGGTTTTAAATATAATCTTAGAATTATTAATAGTTAGAAAGCTCCAATGACAAGCGCATCAAATATAATAAAAAGCATCCTAATCGTAACATTGCTTATATTGCAAATTGGATGCTCCGTCACCAAAGCTAAAACGGAGTTTCAAGCCCGAGAAGATACATTTGAGTTTAAAAAACAAGAAATGGATGATGCTTTAAAAATGTGCTGGGATGTTTCTGTTCACAAGAGATTTGACGATAGAGAGAACAGTAATGTTAGAATGAATGTAATAAAATTACAAAAAGAACAATCCACCTCAAAAGAATTTTGGCGTAACTATTATCAGAAAAAAATAAACTCCAAAGATGTATGGGATGATTACAGTAAAAAAGTTTTTACTTCATTTTGGAATGATAAAGCAAATAAATATATAAATTACACAATGGCAATTTTTTCCTTTGGAATCACTTTAATACCAACTGAATTCAAGCAAACTTATAATGAGTATGATCATCCATCATACCAAGATGCAATAACTTATTGTGACTTTAAGTTTAATGAATATAAGAAAAAATATGGCGAATTAGATGAGAAAGAAAGAATAATTGCTGGCTCACAAGAGTGGCTTGATAACAATTACAAAAAATTTCAAGACGAAGAGCGACAAATGTCAGAGGAGCTTAAAAAGCAAGAAGTAGCAGATTTAAGAAGAGAGAAAATTGCGCAACAACATCGAGAACTAGAAAGGCAAAAGAAAAATGATTATGCAAAATCACTCGGATATGATGGAGGAATGAGCGACGGCATACTTTCTATGGTAGAAAAAATAACTTCTGGCAGATCTAGCCTTCAAAATGCAGGGCGGTTCTTAATAAATAAAACTCCAAACGATAATTTTAAGGTTGGCAATATAATTGACGATTATGTTATTTTCCAAGTATTTAGAAATTATGATTTGACACAAATAGCTTTAGTAAAAGAGTCGAGCGAGACTTACATCGATAAATCAGTTTTGAAGGGTAAATATTTTGCCGTTATTGGTAGACAGCAATTTACAAAAGTATTTGGTGGAAATTTAGAGATATTGGTTTTAAAAAGAATTGAATAATTTTTATTTTTTAAAAAAAATTTTGTAAAATTTTTTACTTTGGCTTGAGAGCGTTGATTATCTAAGATATTTTGACCCCTCTCCGCATCGCCAACAAGTTGGCTCTGCGACTCTCCCTCAAGGGCTTACACCCCTACAATTTTTCACAAGCTCGGAAGTGCTTCAGGCTGTAGCTCCCCCCTTGAGGGGGAGCGGATTCTAGAAACTTAACGGTAGTTAAGTTTCTAGAATCGTGGGGGGTCAGAAACTTAGAGCGTCAGAGGTTTTAATGTTGTAAGAAAAGTTAAAACAAAAAAAATTCCATAAAAGATGATTTCTTGATTTTGTTTTAAAAATAAAAAATATTCCGACTTTTTGTAAAAAATTAATCTAAAAATTACAAAATTAACCTAAAAAATCACCAATTTTTGTTTAAAAAATTGGAAAAATTATTGATTAAAAACAAAATCAAGAAATTGTCTTTTTTGAAAAATATTTTAATTAATTTTTGCTTTGGCTCGAGATCGCTTATTATCTAAGCTTTTTTGACCCCCCACGGCTCCCGATGTGCAACTAACGTTGCAATCGTTCGCCCGCTCCCCCTCAAGGGGGGAGCTACAGCCTGAATATTTTCCGAGTTTGTGGGGGTGTAAGCCCTCAAGGGGGGAGCTATGACACCGTAAGCGTTGCAAGAAGAAAAGGTACCAGGTTACTTTTTTTCTAAAAATCCATATTTGCAAATTGATCAAAACGGTGATGAAGATCATTAATCAAGACTTTCATGTTTTCAGTTGATTTCATGGCTTTTAAATATGATCCATCTTTTGTCATTGTAAGAATTAAGGGTAGATTACTTTCTTGGATATAAAGCCTTGCTGGCTCAAGATTTCCTGACCAAAGATACGCGACAAACCCCTCAATGACCTCAACAGCTCTCGCTTCATCAAAAATAAATTCCTGCAATAAACTATGATTATGATTGGGTTGCAAAATAACCGGAACCGCCCCCACTCCTGAATGAAATGAAAATGCCTCTCCCCCTTTTCCAAAAGCTCCATGCGCTATAAAGTTTCTGAGTTGCCTTCTAATAATCACCAATTCATCGAAAAAAATTTTCATTTTTTTTTCCTGAACATCTAACGCTTTTTTAAACTTAGTTTGCCAATCTCCTTCAGCTAAATTACTAACTTCTATACCCGTATTAATTTTTCCTGAGAGGATTGCAATATGTATAAAAATGTGTTCAGTCCAACTAAAAAAGGCATCAATTGATGCTAAAGCTAACCAATCGGCTCTTCTTCTAATTTCATTGGCGGGGTATCTGATAGATGTTGCCGTAACTCCATTTTTTAATTTTTTGACCTTCACTATTCGATCCTTGGCTTTTTTCACAGCTTTGGCATTCATTTTCTTGTATTGACAAATGAAGAATTCAAAGCGATCGAACAATGATGGACCCTTATTAACAACATTTAGCTTTGAGTCCAAAACAGCTTGATTAGCTAGCCAATCAAAAAAGGGAGTGGCAACTTTTATCCCTTTATTAATAAATCTAACAATTTGCTCCGCTTGAACCTTCTGAGTTGAGGCATCGTGCGCAAATACTCCAACACCAAACTTTCTATGCTCCAAAAGAAAAGCTTCGCCTTCAAAATCTATAGGAATTGACCAAGCAACTTTTTCAAATTGTCCGAGATTCTTAAATCCCAACAAATCTACAAATAGAAAATAAATTAGATAATATTCTGGAAGACTTCTACTAGCATCAGTTCTTTGAGCCTTAAAAAGAAAGTCCTTATCAGCCCTGGTATTATTATCAGCAGGACGAATTTTACCTATTGCTTGTATGGCCTTTAGCTTAACCTCCTTTAATTCTTCAGGAATAATAAATTTTTTACTCATCTCATTTATTCAATTATCTTAGACGCTTTATTGCCTCCTAACTCCATTAACCGAATCCATAATCAACAAATTTGTTAATATAAAATAAAAAAAGCACCGAAAAAACTTTTTTGATTTTCCCATCATCAACTTTATTTAATACCTTTTCAAAATCAACGCCTTTAAAGGGACAAAAAAAGGTACCAGGTTACTTTTTTTATTTATTAGCAAAACTTCCTTAAGCAAAGTTTTAAACCTAATAAATTTATTTTTTTACTCGGGACCGAATAAATTTACTTCCACCTTTAACATTAAATACAGAGCCATCTTCTATGGCTACCTCAACTCTTACAAAATAAAATCTTAGCAACCCAACTTCTTTTTTTATTTTTTGAAATTGATTTAA
>CAMDCJ010000048.1 GCA_945890035.1 Rickettsia typhi | reverse complement strand
TTAATTTCTACTTTGGCTGGAAATCGATGATAATCTAAGCTTTTTTGACCCCCCACGATTCTAAAAACTTAACTACCGTTAAGTTTCTAGAATCTGTAATTTGCTAAAAATAGCCGTTGAGGCTATTTTTTTGGGCGCAAATAACTTAGCGCAAAGCCCTTCTTAAATTTAGCCCTCGACTTCGCAAGTGCGCCCCTACAAATTTTTACAAACTCTTAATAAACTTCAGGCTGTAGCTCCCCCCTTGAGGGGGAGCGGGCTCCGAGAATTTAACGGTAGTTAAATTCTTGGAGACGTGGGGGGTCATAAAACTAGAGCATCAAAGGGCTTGAGATTATTATAAAAATTAAAAACAAAAAAAATTCAAAGATGGCAATTTCTTTATTTTGTTTTTAAATTTAAAAAACCTCATATTTTTTCTTATAAAATCACCTAAAAATTACAAAAATAATTCAAAAAATCGGTAATTTTTTAAGTTATTTTTGTAATTTTTCGATGGTTTTTTTTGAAAAATTATTCTTATTTAATTTCTACTTCGGTTTAAAACCTTTAATTATCTAAGCTTTTCCGACCCCCCACCGCATCGCCAACAAGTTGGCTATGCGACTCCCCCTCAAGGGGGGAGTGATGAACCCGTAAGCGTTGCCAGTATTTTCATAAAGTTGTAGGTTTGTAAGCCCTAAGGGGGGAGTTACAGCCCAAAGGCTTTATGAGTGTTTTTTTAAGTTTTGATTAAGAACTCAATTTCTTTTTCAAGATTTCATTGGCCAGTTGGGGATTGGCTTGCCCCTTGCTTGCCTTCATGATTTGACCAACAAAAAATCCGAGTAATTTTTCGTCGCCAGCTTGAAGTTTGGCAAAATTTTCTAAATTATTTTGAATAACTTCGTCAACTATTTTTTCCAAAGCACCAAGATCAGAAACTTGTTTCAAGCCTTTGCTTTCAACGATTTTATGAGCTTGCTCACCGCTTTCAAACATTATATCCAAAACATCTTTGGCAATTTTTCCAGAAATTTCTCCGCTTTTAATTAAGTCGAGTAATTCGGTTAAATTTTGTGCTGAAATTTTTAAATCTTCAAATTTAACGCCAAGTTTATTCATGCGTCCGAACAGCTCTACTGTAAGCCAAGTTGTGCATAATTTAGCGTCATGCTTTTGAATTAATTGTTCAAAATAATTAGCGATTTCATCATCGGCGGTTAAAACTCCGGCATCATATTCAGAAATTTTTAAATCGCGAATATAGCGCTCTTTCTTAGCTTGTGGGAGTTCTGGTAAAGATTTTTTGATGTTATCGACATATTCTTGCGTAAGAATTAATTTTGGCAAATCGGGATCAGGGAAATAGCGATAATCCATGGCGTCTTCTTTGGAGCGCATGGTGCGAGTTTCGCCGTTTAAGGCGTCAAATAAACGAGTTTCTTGATTAATCGAGCCACCATTTTCTAAAATTTCAACTTGTCGTTTTGCTTCAAATTCAATGGCGCGCGAGATATTGCGCATCGAGTTTAAATTTTTAATTTCGCAACGAGTGCCAAGTTTTTGTTCGCCAATTTTTCGCACAGAAACATTGGCGTCGCATCGTAAATTACCTTTTTCCATATCGCCGTCGCAGGTCCCGAGTGAACGCACAATTGAGCGCACGGTTCTAACATATTCGGAAGCTTCAAAAGGCGAATTCATATCGGGGTTGGAAACGATTTCCATCAAAGCAATGCCAGAGCGGTTTAAATCAATCAAAGAAAATTGTGGATGTTGATCATGCACTGATTTTCCGGCATCTTGCTCAATGTGAATGCGTTCAACATTAATGATTTTTTTGTCACCATTTTCTAAAGTAATTTCAACGGCGCCTCCCGAAACAATCGGATCAGAAAATTGTGAAATTTGATAGCCTTGCGGTAAGTCGGGATAAAAATAATTTTTGCGATCAAAAATTGAAACTAAATTAATTTTAGCATTAATTCCAAGCCCAGTTTTAACGGCTTGTTTTACGCATTCTTCATTGATGGTTGGAAGCATACCCGGCAAAGCGCAATCAACCAAAGAAACTTGTGAATTAGCATCGGAACCAAAAGTGGTTGAACTGCGGGAAAATAATTTTGATTTTGAAGCGATTTGGGCGTGAATTTCGCATCCAATTACGATTTCGTAAACATTATTTTTGCCTTGAATTGTATAGGTCATGATTGATTTTATTCGTTTTGTTATCAATGAATTTATTCAACAATTTTACAATTAATTTTTTTATAAAGACAATAAAAATTTGTAAAAAAAATATTGGTAAATAAAAAATAGTGTGTATGATGTGTATAAAGCAACCGCATTATTTAATTAATAAAATAAAAAAACGATGAAAAATTATAAAAAACTTCAAAGCTCAAAAGAGCTGATGAAGTTATTAAATTTTCATGGTTGGAAAGTGGTTGCCGTTAAAGGTTCGCATTATCAACTTAAACACCATGAAATTAAGGGCAGGGTGACTTTACCTCATCCAAAAAATTTGCCGATTGGCACATTAAAAAGTGTTTTAAAACAAGCAAAAATCAAAATTAAAAATGAGTGAAAATATAAAAAAATACATCGCGGTAATTGACAAAGAAAATACTAAACAATTCGGCGTAATTTTTCCCGATTTTTTGGGTTGTGTGAGCGTTGGAAAAAATTTGGAAGAAGCCGAGGAAATGGCGCAAGAAGCCTTGCAAATGCATATTGACGGCATGCTCAAAGATGGCGAAGATTTACCGCGCGCAAAAACTCTCGATGAAATAAAAAAGAAATTTAAAAAAGCTGAAATTTTTATGATGGTGGCGGTGAAAATTAAAACCAAAGCGACGCGAATCAATATTACAATTGACGAAAAATTGTTAAGAAAATTAGATAAATTTTTATTGAATCGCAACGAAACCAGAAGTTCTTTTTTTGCAAAATCAATCGAGAATCATACTAAATTTTTATAAAATAAATATTTATTAAAATTAATTTTATTTCCAAATTGCAAAATTGTAATCGGCTTGAATTGATTGATAGCGAAGGATTGAAAGTAGTTTATTGATTTTAGCATTCGCAACTTCTTGTTCGCGTAAATTAATCAAAAAGAAATCGCTGTGACCATTTTGAAAGCGTTCTTTTTCGGCTTTTTCTAAAATTTGTGAAAGCTTCAATTCTTCTAAATAATTGGCGTAAATTTGTAAAATATTTTTTAACGAATTGTGCAATTGCGAAATTTCAGTACTAATTTTATCGCGATAAAATTGCTCTTCATATTTAATTGCCTTGATTTTAGAAGAAGAGCTGGCGATTTTACCTTTCGCAATATTTTGTTGCAAAGGCAATTCAAAATCGAGCTTAACTTGATTGTTAGATTGTGAACGACTTTTTGTGCCATCGCCCAAATCTTTGGAAGCTTCAAGCTGTATGTCAAGTTTAGGTTGATATAAATTTTTTGCTTGATTCAAATTATTGCCTTCTTGATCATTTTGAATTTTCAAAAGGCGCAATTCGGGGCGATTCTGTAGGCCACCGGCAATATCTTCGTCAATTTTATTCGATAAATTTTTTGCTAAATCAAAATCAAGTTTTGGCAATTCTTCAATTTTTGCCAATAACATTTCGCCATTTTGCCCGCGATAATACATTGATAGAGCTAAAGTGTTATTATCAAAATTGTTTCTAGCCTCTCGCATCAAGCTTTGGCGATTTAAAACATTGCGGTGATTTTCGATTAAAATAATTTGAGCAACATCGCCTTTTTGATGACGAATTTTAAGTTGAGAATCGCGTTTTTTAGCGAGTTCATATAAATTCTCATAGGCTTGATAAATATAGCCAGAAATTACCCAATTCCAATAGCTTTTAATTGCATCTCGGGCTATTTCATTTTTTATTTTTTCAAGTTGAATTTGACTTTCTTTTAATTCAAGTTGTGAGGTAATTAAATCAAGTCTACCGCTATCAATCGCACGATTTCGAAGTAAAGAGAAGCTTCCGCCGACTCGATATTCACCTTCATCATTAGTTAAATTATTGCCATCATAATCAGCGAAATTGCCGAAAGATTTACGATAACCGCCGTAAATTTTACTGCCCATAAAACCATTTTGTTTTTCGAGGGAAATGTCGTTAATTTTGCCGTCGTAAAAGCCACGACTTTTATCTTGATATTGGTTTTTGATTTTGACATCAAAAAAACCCAAACTTTCTAAAACTTTACCTTCTTTGGTCGCAACTTTTTCGTAAAAATTTAAAATTTGTGGATAATTTTTTTGTGACGATTCAATGATTTTATTAACCCCAAGACTGGGCTTTGATTCTTTATGCTGTAGGGCATTATCTGCAAAAGATTGATTACCAAAAATAACAAAAAAAACAATGTAATAAAATTTTTTTAATACAAAAAATCTTAATTTTTTTTGTTTAATTTGCATAATTAATAAAATTTTGTGATTTAATTTGATCGTTAAAATCAGGTGGGAAGCCATTAATTTTGCGCCATAATTCGTAACCTAATTTTACATTATCAAGCAAAATCCAACCATAAACTTTGGCGCCATGATTTAGAAAGCGTGAGTTCGGCCAGTTTTCGTCCGGATCTTTAATCGCGATGATGCGAAATTTACCATTTTCCGAAACAGCAGAGTCAACGGAAGAAACTATCGCTCCGAATGTGCCAATGGCAATTTCGGGCCAACCGCTAAATTGAATGGCGGGCCAGCCTTCAAATTGAATACGAATTTTGCGTCCTTTGTAAATTAAAGGAATATCGTTGCCACTTACATAGAGTTCAATTGCTGGGTCTTGTAAAATCGGAGCAAAAGTGGCGATTTTGTCACCCATTTTTACCGTGGTTGAATTATCCGACGATAAGACTTTTAAAATTACACCATCGCGAGGTGCGGTTACGAGCTGACTTTCTTGGCGCGATAATTTTATTGAAGCTTCGGCGATTTCTCCGGAGATATGTTCGACATTCGATAATAATTTTTTATATTCAATTTTGGCATCCTCAACATTTTTTCGCGATGAAAGTCCTTTTTGAAATAATTCGGTTTGGCGATTGAAGTTTAATTTAGAAGTGTCGGAAGCGATTTTGGCAACTTCAAATTTGCGTTCTTTGGCGCTTTTTTCAAGTTGCAAACGTTCGATAATTTGTGGATCATTATCAACAATTTCTACTATTTTATCTCCCGCTTTAACCCTAGAGCCATCTTTAACGAACCATTGATTAACGCGACCATTTACGGTGGCATTAATATTTTGGGCGCGATTATTTGGATCGAGCGCAATAACATAGCCGAAACCTCTGGCAGTTTGTCTCCAAGGCGTTGCCACCAAAATTAAAATTAATAAAGTTAAGCTTATCAACATGATCTTTTTTAAAGATTCGATGGGCTTTGGAATTTTGATTTGGTTTAATGTTTTAAAAGATTTTCTATCCATTTTTTTGTTCAAATTTATCTAATTCGTCAATTGATTTAAAGTTATGAGTACGATCTTCGTCAATAAAAATATATTCGTCAAAATCATGCATATCGTCGCGACGATTTGAGAAATAAATTACTGTAGAATTATGATTCTTTGTTAAGAATTTAATCATGTTTTGACGAGTCTTTAAGCCAAGCATATCAAGCACTTCAGTAATTATAATTATTTTTGGTTCTTGCAACAAAGAGCGAGCAATTTTTAGTAAAATTTTTTCTGATTCTGAAAGTGGATAGCCAGTTGGAATAATTCTTAAATTTAAACCCTCATTGAAGCGTTGAAGAGCCTTGTCAAGACCAGTGATTTGCAAAACTTCGTTGATTAGTTTTTTGCTTATGTTTTTATTATTGAAGGTCAAATATTCCTCAATATTGCCTTCGATAAAAGAGCTATTATCAATTAAAGCAATTTTTGAGCGCAAATTTGCAATATCAATATTTTCAATTTCGATATTGTTAAATTCTAAAGTGCCACGAACCGGCTTTCTAAGGCAATATAGAAGCTCAATTAAAATTTTTTGTGATGATAAATTATGAGTTGAAATTATATAATTTTTATGATGTTTTAGAGAAAAATTAAATTTAAATTCACGCTCGAAATAAATATCGACAACATGATTAAATTTAATATCGATGTGATCAGTATCAATTTTTTCGACGCCAGTATTTTCTTGTGGAATATTGTAAAATTGCGAAAGTTTTTCGCATGCGCCAACGATGTCATAAAAAGTTTCAAAATCGCGTCCGAGTTGAGAAATTCCATAAAGAGTTGTCGAAAGAATTAATTCAGAAGCGACTAATTGTCCAATTGAAAGTTGTCCTTTTGTTACCAAATAACCGCCGATAATTAATAACAGCGAGCTAGCGATTGCGTAAAGCGCAAGCATTAATGAAAATTGTGCAAAAAGTTGCGAAAAATGCGATTTGCGCTCTTCTAAATATTGCTCGGTGAGAAAATCAGTTTTAAAAATTGCATATTTTTGTCCAATTTCTGATTTAAATAAACTGTTGTTGCGAGCAATATCTTCAAGCCATCCGGCCATATCATATTTGCGTCGACTCGAATAAAATTTAGTAATAAAACCTTTTTTGCAAAAGCTTTGCCAAATTAAAATTATGGAAATAATTATTAACAAAGAAAACACTAATAAAATTGGATGATAAAAGGCTACCAATATAAGACCAGCAATGGTTTGTAAGACTAAAGTAAAACTTTTAATTAAGATTTTTGGCAAAGATTTTTGAATGGTTATTACATCAAAAAAACGATTAACAAATTCGGTTTGATTGGATTCTTCAAAATTTTCATGACGAGCTTTAATTGTTGCTAGAGTAATATCCGCACTCATTCTTGCAAAAAATTTTCTTTGAAAAATTTCGCTTATATAAAATTGTAAAACATTTAAAATTGCCGAAAAACCTAATAATAAAAATAATATTAAACCTAAAATTAATATAGGCTGAAGCATTGCCGTGAAGGCGACGGAGTTGATTAATAATTGAACTGAAATTGGCGTGGCTAGACTTAAAATTGCAATAGCCACCGCGTAAACAATAGCGGTTAAGAAAAATTCCTTATCTTCACCCAAAATTTTTTTAATAAAAAATTTTATATTGGGATTATCTAAATCATTGCTAAAAGGCTTATAAAGCTTTTTGTTTGATATTTGAAATTGCATCTTTGTTTTCAAAAAAATTATTTTCAAGTTAAAATAATTTTATGTTAAGTTAATTTGAACTTCAAGAATTTGTTAAAAAAAATATAAATTTTTTCACTTTAAATAAAATTATACCAATGAAAATTTCTGTAAAAGTTATAACTCACGCAAAAAAAAGCGAAGTAGTTAGTGATGATGTTGATTTATTTGGCGCAAGAATTTTGAGAATTAAAATTAGTCAACCTCCCGAAGACGGAAAGGCTAATAAAGCTTTGATAGAGTTGATTGCAGAGTATCTTAATGTTAAGAAAAATACCGTTACAATTATTGCTGGCGAAAAATCAACCCATAAAATTATTGAGATTAAATAAAAAAATTTTACCTTCGCAAATCATCCTCGAAATCAAAATGAAATTTTGATAAAGAAAGCCTTATATTAATGGAATTATCAAATTTTAGAATAAAAAAAATCCTCATTAGAATTTTTATTCCAATGAGGATTTTTTAAAATAAGAATTATTAATTTATGAAATATTGGTTGAAGAAGAATCAGCTTCTGAACCTTCGATACCAAGGTCTTCACCAGTTTCAGCTTCGTCAACTTCTTTATTTCCGGTATTAGCAATTCTTGCGACAGAAACTACGGTTTCATCTTTAGTTTTAATTAAAGTAACCCCTTGAGTGTTGCGTCCGCTGATGCGAACTGTGCCAATTTCGGTGCGAATTAATGTGCCTTTGTCGGTGATAATCATAACTTGATCTTTACTTTCAACGGTGAAGCTGGCTACAACCAAGCCGTTGCGTTTCGAAGTAATGATGTTGGTTATGCCTGAACCACCACGATTTGTAATTCGATATTCATATGCCGAAGAGCGTTTGCCATAACCATTTTCGGTGATGGTTAAAATAAATTCTTCATCAAGCGCCATTTGTTCGATGATTTTTTGATCAAGCTCTGCGTTTTTGATAGTTGGAATTGCAATTGGTTGAATTAATAAATCATCGCTTGGATTTTCAGCCAGTTTTTTGTTGTGAATCAAAGCGTCACGAAGTGCTAATCTTTTTTCCAAATCAATTTTTAAATATTTTTCTTTGATGTCAGAATCTTCCCCGGCATGTTTGATGACCGATAAAGCGATAACTTTATTGTTGCTTTCGAGTTTAATACCGCGAACACCAGTTGAATTGCGACTTTGGAAAACGCGAAGTTTAGCGACTGGGAAACGGATGCATTTACCATTTTTAGTGGAAAGCAAAATATCGTCTTTTTCAGTTGATAAAGCTACGCCAATTAAGGCTTCATCTCCTTCAAGTTTCATGGCAATTTTACCACTTGAGCGAATATCGACGAATTGATCCATCGAATTACGACGAATATCGCCGTTAGAAGTTGCGAACACAATGCTCAAATCTTTCCAGCTTTCTTCATTTTCCGGAAGCGCTAAAATTGTACTAATTTTTTCATCGGCTTCAAGTGGAAGAAGATTTACAAGAGCGCGACCACGAGCTTGTGGCGTGCCGAGTGGAAGTTTATAAGTTTTTAATTTGTAACATTTGCCTTTGCTTGAGAAAAACAAAATTGGCGTGTGCGTGTTGGTTGCAAAAATATCGGTGGCGATATCTTCTTCGCGAACATCCATGGCGCTTCGACCCTTGCCACCACGACGTTGCGTGCGATAAGAAGAAAGAGCGACACGCTTGATGTAGCCATTCATAGTTGCGACCACAACCATTTCTTCTTTTGGAATTAAATCTTCAATATCAACTTCAAATTCTGAATCTTCGATGCTTGATTTTCTAGGAGTTGCGAATTCATCTTTAACTGCGATTAATTCTTTTTTAACTAATTCCATCATTTTTAAGCGATCAGATAAAAGTTCGAGATAGCCTGAAATTTCTATCGCCAAAGCTTTTAATTCTTCGTTAATTTTTTCCATTTCAAGTCCAGTTAAACGCGCTAAACGCATTTCTAGAATTGCTCGAGCTTGAGTTTCTGTGAAATAAAAATTACCGTCTTTAACAATATTACCTTTATCTTGAACCAATTTAATCATGGTTTCAATCAAACCAACTGGCCAAGCGCGCGCAAGAAGTTTTTCACGAGCTTCGGTTACATCTTTTGATTTTTTGATAAGGTCAACGATTTCGTCAATATTAGCAACCGCAACCGCTAAGCCAATTAAAATATGAGTTTTATCTCGAGCTCTGTTGAGTAAAAAGTTGGTGCGACGAGTCGTGACGTTAACGCGGAAATCAACGAAAATTTTAATGACTTCGAGAAGGTTCATCAATTTCGGCTGGCCGTAATTCAAGGCAAGCATGTTAACGCTGAAATTGCATTGTAATTCGGTGAAGCTATAAAGTTGATTGATGATAACTTCTTCCATGGCGTCTTTGCGCAGTTCAATCACCACGCGAATACCATCGCGATCCGATTCGTCGCGCAAATCTGTAATGCCTTCGATTTTTTTATCTTTAACAAGTTCAGCGATTTTCTCAACAAGTTTGGCTTTGTTGACTTGGTAAGGAATTTCGGTGATAACAATTACATTTTTGCCACCCGATTTTTTTTCAATTTTATGACGACCGCGCATTACGACTGAACCGCGTCCAGTTTTAGCTGCGGAATCATGACCCGATCTTCCTAAAATAATTCCACCAGTTGGGAAATCTGGCCCTGGCACGATTTTTATAACATCTTCAATGGTAATATCGTTATTTTCGATAAAGCCAAGACAAGCATCAATTACTTCGCCTAAATTGTGAGGCGGAATATTGGTCGCCATACCAACAGCTATACCGCCAGATCCGTTAACTAAAAGATTCGGAAAACGCGCTGGTAAAACTTTTGGCTCTTTTTCATGGCCATCATAATTGGGAACGAAATCAACGGTATCTTTGTCGAGATCGTCAAGCATGGTGTGCGAAATTTTCTCAAGGCGTGACTCGGTGTAACGCATTGCGGCCGCAGGATCATCATCAATCGAACCGAAATTTCCTTGTCCGTCAATTAAAGGAACGCGCATTGAAAAATCTTGCGCCATACGCACCAAAGATTCGTAAATTGCAGAGTCACCGTGAGGGTGATATTTACCCATTACTTCACCGACAATTCTTGCCGATTTTTTGAAAGCTTTATTGTAATCGTAACCGCCTTCATACATGGCGTAAAGAATACGACGATGCACAGGTTTAAGACCGTCGCAAGCATCGGGAATGGCGCGCGAAACGATAACGCTCATGGCATAATCGAGATAAGATTTGCGCATTTCGCCAACTAGCGAAACTGATTGAATATCTTTACCTACAGCAGGAATAATTGCGTTTTGATTTGTCATTTTTAATTAATATTTGGTGATAGTTTAAAATAGTAATAAGGTGCGCTGATTTTATAATAAGTTCAACAACAAGTGCAAGCAAAAATTTGAGTTTTTTATAAAGTTTTATTTTGAAATTCTTTGAAGATAATAATTTTTTGCATTTATTTTTTAGAAAATAAATTTTCAAATTAATATTGATATTGTTTTTAATGCAAATCCATTTTAAATTTTTGTAATTAATCTTAAAAAAAGTTTATTTGTTGATTTAAATTTAACCAAATTAATTTATGAAAATTGCAGTTACTGGAATTAGTGGAAAAATGGGAAGAGTGATTGGATCCTTGGTAATAAAAGATGAGATCGTTGAATTGTCTTCGGGTTTAACAAGGGCATCTTCTGGCTTAGAAGGGCTTGATTTAGGAGAATTTCTGGGTTTTGATAAAAATAATGTTTTAATTACATCGAGCATCGATGAATTTGTTCAATCTTGTGAAGCGGTAATCGATTTTTCTTCGCCTTCTTTGAGTTTAGAAATTGCCGAAAAATGTGCAAAATATAAAAAAGTTTTAATATGTGGAACGACCGGTTTTTCAGAGCAAGAAAAGCAAAAATTTGCAAATTTTGCTACAGAAACTGTAATTATTTGGTCTTCAAATATGTCGCTTGGCGTCAATTTATTAATGAATTTAGTGCAAAAAGTTGCTGAAATTTTACATGATGATTTTGATGTTGAGATTCTTGAAATGCATCATAATAAAAAAATTGATGCACCGTCGGGAACGGCGTTATCTCTTGGTTCTGCAGTGGCAAAGGGCAGGGGCATTGAGTTAGAGCATAGCGCGGTTATGGCTCGCGTTGGCAAAGAACAAAAACGCAATAAAGGTGAAATTGGTTTTGCAACTTTGCGCGGTGGCGATGTAATTGGTGATCACACCGTAATTTTTGCCGGCGAAGGCGAAAGAGTTGAACTTTCGCACAAGGCTTCAAATCGTGATATTTTCGCTAAAGGAGCTATTCGTGCATCTATTTGGGCAAGTGTTCAAAAGCCTGGATTCTATTCAATGCGTGATGTTTTAAATATCGTATAAAATAGTTAAAATACTTGTAACGCATACGGGCTCTAGCTCCCCCCTTGAGGGGGAGCAGGCGATAAAATCGCAACGGTAGTTGCGATTTGGGAGCCGTGGGGGGTCAGAAAATATTCAGCGACAATGGTTTTAAGATTATTTAAAAAGTTTAAATAAAAAAATTTAGGCATAATTAAAAAAATGGGATGATGGAAATCACTTTCAAACCTACAATCACATGATCTAGTAACAAAATCTTATATTTTTTTTATAAGATATGCTATTATTTGGTTAAAAAAATGATAAAAAAAATGCTTAAAATGCGGTAAAT
>CAMDCJ010000047.1 GCA_945890035.1 Rickettsia typhi | reverse complement strand
AAGGTCTCCGACCCTAACAAAAAAGCCAAATAAAATAAGTAACAAAAAAAATATTACATTAAGAAAATTATAATTTTTGCTAAAATAATTTTTAAAATTCATTTGGATTATTTTAAATTTTTTCTAAAGGAATTTCGCTTTTCTCGCCGGTTTTACGATTTTTAATTTCGACTTTTCCCAAAACTAAAGATTTTGGTCCGACGATAATTTGCGTCGGTACACCAATTAAATCCGCCACTGAAAATTTTTGTCCCAAACTATTTTTGGTATCATCATAAAGCACTTCGATGCCTTTATTTTGAAGCCTTGAATAAAGCTCTTCGCAAGCCTTATCGCAAGCTTCATCGCCAACTCGAATATTGATTAAAATTACATCGAAAGGAGAAATTTGAGCGGGCCAAATAATGCCATTTTCATCATGATTAGCTTCAATTGCGGCGGCCACAACGCGAGAAACGCCAATGCCGTAAGAACCCATATTTGGATAAATTTTTTCGCCACCCGCCCCCATCACTGAAGCTTCCATGGCTTTAGAATATTTTAAGCCAAAATTAAAAACTTGTCCGACTTCAATTCCACGCCTAGAAACAAGCTGATCAGCGGGAATTGGACATTTTTCTGGAATATGCAAATCATCGGCCATGGCATATATTTTCTGGGTTTGCGCGATATCAATTTCTTCCTTGGCACTTAATTCATCAAATTTTTTATCATAAAAAATAGCGCTTTCACCAACATCCGCCAAAATATGAAATTCATGCGATAAATCGCCTCCGATAGCTCCTGTATCAGCTCTCAGAGCAATTGGCTTCAAGCCCATTTTGCGAAAAATTTTGAAATAAGTTTCATACATTAAATCATAAGTTTTGCGTGCATCTTCTTCGGTCAAATCGAAAGAATATGAATCTTTCATCAAAAATTCTCGACCACGCATCAAGCCAAATCTAGGGCGAATTTCGTCACGAAATTTCCAATGAATTTGATATAAATTTTTTGGCAAATCTTTGTAAGAAGTAACATTTTTGCGAAATAAATCGGTGACGACTTCTTCATGCGTTGGGCCGTAAAGAATATCGCGATCGTGACGATCTTTTATACGCAACATTTCTTTGCCGTAAGCTTCATAGCGACCCGACTCAATCCATAATTCTGCAGGCTGGATCGTTGGCATCAGAACCTCCAAAGCCCCAGACTTATCCATTTCTTCTTTAATAATTTTCTCAACTTTACGCAAAACTTTTAAGCCTAAAGGCAACCAAGAATAAATTCCCGAAGCGGTTTGGCGAATCATGCCGGCGCGAACCATCAATTGGTGCGAAACCACCGTGGCATCGATTGGATTTTCTTTTAAAGTTGGTAAAAAATATTTTGATAAACGCATAAATTTAATAAGTAAAATTCATTAATAATTTTGATTGTAAATACTTCCAACCCGTCGCTTGCTTTAGCACGACCAAAAACCCGTCGCTTGCTTTAGCACGACCAAAAACCCTTCGCATCATTTAAAATTTGGACTGTTATATTTCTATTTGCGATAGATCACCCACCTCATTAAACAAATCTCTAATCATCGACAAAACTATCAAGCGATTTTCGCGTGCGTTGCCATCGACATCATTGACCACAACATGTTCAAAAAAATGATCAAGTGGCGCTTCGATAACCGCCAAAAGCCCGAAAGCTTTTTCGAATTCTGCCTTGGTAATAAATTTATAAAAATCTTTAGAAATTTGCTTAATGCGACGATAAAGTAATTTTTCATATTTACTTTTAAACCCAAGAACCGATGGGCGTCCTTGGTATTTTTTGTTATCTTTTTTCTCTTCGATCGCTAAAATATTGGTCGATCTTTTGTAAAGCTCGATGAGTTTTTTATGATTTTCATTTTCTAGAAAATCATCCAAAAATTTTATTTTTTTAATTAAATATAAAATATCAACTGACTTATGTGACTCTAGGCTTTCAAGATAAGAATTCATCACCACATTTAACACATCTTGACGAACTTGCTCTTGATCTTTTAAATAAACTTTTAAGCGCTCAACTATAAAACGCACAATATCTTCGATTAATTTTTTCTTCAAATCAAAAAAATCTTTTTTGTTGGTTGAGATATTTTGCTTAAGAAGCTTTAGGGGATAAGATTTTAACGAGCGCTCAACTAAAATTCGAATCGGAAAAGCTATATTATGTTGATGCGAAGTGCGAATAATTCCAAGCGCGCAACGACGAAGCGCAAAAGGATCTTTTGAGCTTGTTGGCCTCTCATCGACTAAAAAAAATCCGACGAGCGTGTCTATTTTATCGGCAATTGCCAAGGCAATTCCAAGAGGCGATTGCGCAGTTGGCGAAGAAGCGCTATCTGGCAAATAATGCTCATAGATTGCTTCAGAAATTTTATGATTTTCAAGTTGTTTAGTGGCATAAAAACTACCAAAACGACCTTGCATTTCCGGCAATTCAGCCACCGCTTTGGTTGCTAAATCAGCCTTCGATAAATCTACGGCTCGTTCAATCAAACCAATTTCACAATGGGGAACAAAAATTGATAAAAATTTTGCCATTTCTTTTAAGCGCTCGACTTTTTCAAACATCGTGCCAATTTTTTGGTGATAAATAATTTTTTGTAATTTTACGACATAATCCATCAAATGATTTTTTAAATCTTCATTAACAAAAAACTCTAAATCCGCAAGGCGCGCGCGCATTATTTTTTCATTGTCAGCAACAATTTTTTGGATATTACTTTCGTTTATTTCACAATCACAAACGAATAAAAATTTTGATGAAAATTTGCCGTCAAAATCTTTGCAACAAATATATTTTTGATTTGATTGCAATGTTAAAGTTAAGGCCTCATCCGGCAATTCTAAAAATTTATTATCAATCTCTCCAACCAATACCTCTGGGCTTTCACATAATCCAACTAACTCTTCTAAAAATGATGATTTTTCAAAATTTTCAGGCAATTTTAAATAATTTTCATGAGTAATTTTATGAATTTTTTGTATAATTTTTTGCTTTCTCAAATGCTGATCAATAATAATATTATTTTTTTGTAAAATATGTTCGTAGTCCTTGGCGTTATTGATTAAAATCTGATTATTATTTTTATCAAAAGTTATATTTTTAGCCCGAATAAAAGCAAAATTAAAATCAACAATTTGCTCATCAAATATTGCAACAATTCCACGAATCGGCCTCACCCATTTAGCTTGGCTATTACCATTATCAACATCATAGCGCATTAATTTTTGCCAAGAATTTTGCATTTTTTGCATAATTGTTGGAAGTGAAGAAGCAATTATATCAACGGTTTTCATAGCCAATTCCGGCTTATTAAAAACATAAAAGCCATCGACAACTTGCAACTCTTCTAATTTATTTTGCCCATTTGCTTTTAAAAAACCTTCGATCGCTCTAAGGTCGGAGCCTAATTTTGGACCAATCTTTTTTTGCGTAGCTTGAATTTGTTCAGCGTCTAAATTTTTTAAAATTAGCGCTAATCTTCGCGGTGAAATAAAAACTTTTATCGAATCTTCATCGAAATTTAAATTATTTTTAGCCAAAACTTCTTGGGCTATTTTCAAAAAATTTTCCGCAGAATTTTTTTGCATTCTTGCTGGAATTTCTTCGCTAAAAATTTCTAAAACAAAATCTGTCATGATTAAAAATTGGTTTGTTCAACACGAATAAATTTAATGTTGTTTATTAGGCTTTTATCAACCAAATCAATGGCATCAAATACATCTTTTTCAATATGATTTTCAGTTAAAATCGCTCCCACAAAAATATCTTTATTTGATTCATTTTGTTGCTTAAAAATAACTTGCTTAGGATTAATTCGATTAGCAAAAATTTGCTCGACCACATTGCCTTTTGATAAATTATTTTTATCAAAAGTAAAAACAATAAAATATTGTCCGAAACGCTTTTTAATATTGATAATATTGGTTTCTTGCAGATTAAAACTTTCGGCGTTAAATAAAAAATTATTATTTCTGTTGCAGGCGATATCAGCAATATCGGCAACTACCGCAGAGCCCGTAGGCTTTCCACCAGCTCCACGACCAACCATTAAATTATATTCAAAATTTGAACCCTTGGAAAGCACGGCATTATAAGAGCCGTCGATTTGAGCGATTTTTTCAGAATTTTTTATTAAAGCTGGATAAACCGATTGTTGCACCTCTTCACCTAAATTTTTATAAACCGCTAGGAGCTTGATTTTGTAGCCCAATTCGTCGGCAAGATTAATATCATCAATTGAAATTTTATTGATGCCTTCAATATAAGTATCCACATAATTAGGAAGCGAAGAGCGCGCGATAGCAGACAACAACACAATTTTATGCGCGGTGTCATTGCCCTCAACATCAAATTTTGGATCAGCTTCAGCGTAACCAAGCTCTTGGGCCTCATTTAGTGCGACTTTATAATCTTGTTTTTCATTTTTCATTTTAGTCAAAATGAAATTACAAGTGCCATTTAAAATTCCGTAAATTTCAGTAATTTCGTTGGCAACAAAACCCTCTTTGAAAGCTTTAACTATTGGGTTAGCACCGGCAATTGAAGCTTCAAATCCGATACTTCCGCGATATTTTTCAACCCAATTTAAAATTTCTTTTCCATGCTCTGCAAGCAATGCCTTGTTGGCGGTAACAACTTTTTTATTATTGCTTAAACTGCTTTGAATTAATTCTTTTGCCAAATCATAACCACCCATCAATTCAACCACCACATCAACGCTATCATCTTGCGCCAGCTCTAAAACATTGTTATAAAATTTTATTTTTGGATCAACAAAATCTTTATGAGCGCGCGAGGCGACAGCTACAATTTCAAACTCGCAATTAGTGCGCAATTTGAGCAAATCTTTTTGATTTTGTAAAATTTCATAAACTCCGCGACCAACAGTTCCAAGGCCGGCAATTCCAACTCTAATTTTTTTCATGATTTATAAAAATTTTTTTAGCAAAATTAAAACTAATTTTTAAAATAGATTTAATTTAAAATCGTTATTATAATTAAGGAATTCTAAAATTTATAGAAAAATTTCATAAAAAATAAAATCTTTTTTCAAAAACTAACAATGACAAAGAAAAAATTTTACCCAGACGCTAATCAGAACCTTGATTTTGCTAAGATGGAAGAGGATGTTTTAAAATTTTGGCACGACGAAAAAATTTTTGAAAAATCGGTTGCGATGCGCAATTTTTCAACAGAACTTGACGAAGATAACACTTCGCCCGTTGTAAATCCATGCTCTCTTAAAGATCATAAAAATTGTCGTCACGAAAAAAATGAAAAAAATGAATTTGTTTTTTACGACGGTCCGCCATTCGCTAACGGCCTTCCGCACTACGGGCATCTTCTTACGGGCTTTATCAAAGATTTAGTCGCTCGTTATCAAACTATGAAAGGCAAAAAAGTTGAGCGTCGTTTTGGCTGGGATACTCACGGCTTGCCGGTCGAAATGGAAACTGAAAAAGAACTTACCAAGCAAGAAGGCAAACCAGTTTCGGGACAAATTGCCATTCAAGAATTTGGCATTGAAAAATTTAACGATGCTTGCCAAAAATCAGTGATGAAATATGCCGATGATTGGGAAAATTATGTCACTCGCCAAGGGCGTTTTGTGGATTTTAAAAACAGCTATAAAACCATGGATTTGAACTACATGGAATCGGTTTTGTGGGCATTTAAAGAGCTTCATAATAAAGGCTTACTTTACGAAGATTTTCGTGTCGTTCCTTATTCTTGGGCGTGCCAAACTCCGCTTTCAAATTTCGAAACGCGCATGGATAACGCTTACAGGCAGAAGGCAAGTAAGACAGCAAAGGTAAAGTTCTATCTTCAAGAAACTCCAAGTTTTTTACAAAAATTCACAACATTTGAAACCAAAATCGCATTAATCGCTTGGACTACAACGCCATGGACCCTGCCCTCAAATTTAGCTTTGGCAATTGGTGAAAAAATTGAATATGCCTTAATCAAAAAAGATCATGAAATTTTAATTTTAGCCAAAAATTTAGTTGAAAAATTTGTTAAAGATTTTGGTGAACATGAAGTGCTTGGAAGCGTTATGGGTCATGAGTTGGTTGGACTTAGTTATAATCAATTATTTCCTCATAATAATAACTTTCAAAATGATGCGAATGGAGTTTCATTAAAAAATGAATCAGCGAAAGTTTTCACGGTTTTGGCGGGCGATTTCGTATCGACCGAGGAAGGAACGGGAATCGTTCACATCGCTCCCGGATTTGGCGAAGATGACCAATTATTATGTAAAACCAATGGCATTCCAACAATTTGCCCCGTTGATGAAGGTGGCAAATTTAATTCTTTAATCGGATTCGTTGGTAAAAATAATCAAGTTTATAAAATCAAAGATGCCGATGCTTTAAAGCTTGATGGGCGCCAAGTTTTTGACACTAATGACGACATTATTAAATATCTTAAAGAAAATAAAATTCTCTTCGGCAATCCCGAACAAATTCTTCATAATTATCCGCATTGTTGGCGCACCGACACTCCGCTAATTTACAAAGCCGTGAGTTCGTGGTATGTTAAAGTTACCGCTTTCAAAGATCGTATGGTCGAATTAAATCAACAAATAAATTGGATTCCAAACAATATTAAAGATGGACAATTTGGCAAATGGCTTGAAGGCGCTCGCGATTGGTCAATCACGCGCAACCGCTTCTGGGGCTGTCCCGTTCCAGTTTGGAAAAGCAAATCGGGGAAAATAAAAGTATTTGGATCGATCGTGGAACTTGAAAAAATTTCCGGCAAAAAAATCGATAATTTACATCGCCCTTTCATCGATGAAATTGTTTTTTTTGAAGATGGTGAAGAATTCCGTAGGGTCTCCGATGTGCTTGATTGCTGGTTTGAAAGCGGATCAATGCCTTACGCCCAAGTTCATTATCCGTTTGAAAATAAAGAATGGTTTGAAGATAATTTTCCGGCAGATTTTATCACTGAATATGTCGCCCAAACTCGCGGTTGGTTTTATACTTTGATGGTTTTATCGACCGCTCTTTTTGATCGCGCACCCTTCAAAAACGTGATTTGCCACGGCACAATTTTAGATGAAAATTCACAAAAACTTTCGAAAAGATTGCGCAATTACGCCGACCCTTTGGAAATATTTTCAACGATAGGTTCCGACACCATGCGTTTTTATATGATTTCGCAACCTGTTATGCGTGGTCAAGAATTGCGCATCGACAAAGATGGGAAGGCATTTCGCGATACTTTGCGCTTATCCATAAAACCGCTCATTAACGCTTTTAATTTCTTTTGTCTTTACGCCAATGCCGACGGCATTTTTGCTAATCGCATTGATGAAAAAAGGGATTTTAAAAACATTCTCGATCGCTATATTTTATCAAAATTAAAATCGTCCGTAACCGCGATTGACTTGGCTTTACAACAATATGATACGGTGCTTGCCTGCGACGAATTTAACAAATTTTTTGAAGTTTTAAATAATTGGTACATTCGCAGAAATCGTCAAAGATTTTGGAAAAGTGAAATCGACGAAGACAAACAAAACGCTTATGATGTGCTTTACACGATTTTATTAACAATGTGCGAAGCCTCGTCACCATTACTTCCATTTACAAGTGAATTTGTTTGGCGCGGATTAAAATTAATTAAAAAATAATCAAAAATTTTGCTAAATTTTTTTGATCTTTTATATTTTTAATCAAAGAATAAATTTAGGTAATAAATAGCTTTGGATTAATCAACTTTTCAATATAAGGTTTTAAAAAATGCACTTCAAATTCAACCTCGCGGAATCAATAAAAACAGTGATCTTTGGTATATTCGCTTCAATTCGTTCAAAATTTTCTATTGATGATTTTATCGCCAAAGAATTTAACGAAATTTCTTTTCGCGATTATTACAATTTATATTTAAAATCCTCCATTTCTCAAGTTGAAAAATTACGACTTTACAATTTAAAAATTATCAAATTTTTTACAATTTTGACGATAATTCTTTTTGCTTTTTTATATTATTCTCAAAAAATAAATAGCAATTTTTGGTTTTTTGTTTTAATAATTTTTACTTTATTAACTTTTCTCGCGAACCACTTAAATCAAAGCTTTAAGCAATTTTATAAAAAATTTTTTCTAGAAAATTTATTTAAATATTTTGGAGATAATTTTATTTACAATGCCGAAGGGACTAACTTATTTAATCGCTACAAAGAATTTCTGATTTTATCAAATTTTAATGCCTTAAATTCTAAATCAAGCGAGTTAATAACGGCGAAAATTCATGATTGCAATTTTTCAACGCAAAGAGTTTTTTTATATGATAAAAATATTGTTCTCAAAAAAAATCCTAAATTTAATCGAGCAAAAAAAGAAGAAATGCACAAAAAAGAAGTTCCCGAATTTATTGAAAAAGAAACAAATATAAAAGTTTCTGAGGGTTTGGTTTTTTTGATCGATTTCCCCAAAAAATTTTCAGCCAAAACTATTATAAAGCAAGTCAAGTCTGACAACAATCCTGATCCACAAAATCTTGAAAAAATTTCTAGCAAAAACTCAGAATTTGATAACAATTTTATAATTTTTTCAAATAGTGGAATTGAATTTAATGACCTTTTTAAAAATGAATTTATGGCGGATTTTTTATCTTTGCTTGAAACTTTTGAAATAAAAAAAAGAACCCTCGGTAAGACTAAAAATAATAAAATTAGCGCTAGTTTTTACGATAATTCTGCGCTGATTTTTTTTGAAAACCCGCGCTCTATTTTTGAGCCCTCTTTACTTTTCCAACAGCTTAATCTGATTACAGAGAGTAAGAAAATAATCCATCAGCTTAACGCGATTTTCAAAATCATTAAAACGATTAATCCTCAATAAATTATTAAAAAAAACCTCGATTTTAAATTAATCAAAACCTTGTGCAGCATAAAGGAGTTATTATTTAAACTCGAAAAAGCCTTATCAAAAGCCCACTATCTTGTTAAATCATTTTTAAAAATTATAGAATTATTTTAGGAATTTTTTATAAACTGAAAAAATAAAATCAAAGCCAAGCTACTCAAGCAAAAAAATGTACAAAACATGCCCGCTTGGCGGAAAAGAAAATTTTTATCTCTAATTTCGGCGATCGTTATTCCATAAGTGTGCAAAGCCCGTCCAATGATAAAAAATATGCCAAAAAAATGAATAAAATATTTGTCGCACCCGTTAATTTCTACCAATAATAACATGATCAAAAAAATCGGCGTATATTCAATAAAATTTCCGTGAGCGCGGATTTTTCTTTGCAAAAAATCATCGCCATTCTCGCCCAAAGAAATTTTAGAAGACCTTCTATTTTGAATAATTTTTATCGACAAAAAAATCAGGATTAAGGCCAATAAAGCTGTGTATAGAGAAGTGATCATATATTTTTATTTTTATGGGTTTTATTTGATAGTTTTTAAAAAAGATTTTTATTTTATGGCATAAAATTCTAATGAACTTTTTTTAAATAAAAAATAAGTTTTTGATTGAAAAAATTTAGATTTATGGATTTGTGGAAAATCTAGAAATTAAATTTTTGGATTTTTTGAGATAATTGGAATGCTTGGCGCTCTATTCTTGCTCCCGCGACTCAAGATTTGTAGTCGCCTTTTAAGACTAAACTTAATTGAAAAAATTTTTAGATTGCGAAATTTCTTTTCCAATTTTTTGCATTATCGCAAAATCATTTTCGTTGCTTAAGAATGGACCAAATAAGCCACCTCTTCTATCGAAAGTAGATTGCTCGATTATACCGAATTTACTTTCATAAAAACAATTAATGGCGCAATCGAGGCGAGTTCTATCAAGTTCATCAATCAAAATTATCAATTGTTTTACGGCGGTATATTCGGCGATAGATTTATATAATTTCTCAAACAAATCCCTTATTGAACGATCTGCTCGTAGATTTTATTGACGTCAATTGGGTGTTTATTTGTATCATAAATTTCTTTAATATTTACTCCAGTTTTATTATTAATAAACTGATTAGATATGCCGCCAAATATACCAATCGTCGATTTAAATTGCTCAGAAATTGAAATTGATTTTTTATCATTTTTTCTTGAAGATGATTGATTATTTCCGAGCAAATGGCAATCAGGGGGTCGTCACAAAAATCATTTTTCCATGAATTAATTAAAATAGCTTCGGCTTGTTTTTCATCTTTTAAATAATTTTTAAAAATTCCAGAAAATACGATTTTCTCATGCCAAATTTAGCGTTTAAACTAACGACAACGCTATTTTCGGAAAGTAAACAATTAATTGAATATTGTTAAATAAATCATCAGCAAAACCTCTTAGATTCTAGGAATTCAAAGTTGTAAGAGTTTTTGTTTGGGTATATTTTGGATTCATATCTGAGCTATTTTATTCGAAAAAATTTCTCTAATTATAATTTTTCTGGAATAATTATAAAGATTAAATTGATTTTTAATTTGACAAATTTTTTATAATATCCTTTCCCTTAATTCCATCTCTGAGGTAAAGAACTTCGATAGTTTTTGAATAATCTAATTTATTGTTAATAATGCTTTCAAGATCATTTACATCTGCAACTTTATGATTTTGTATATGAGTTATAATATCGCCCTCCAAGAGTTTAGAATTGAAAGCTAGACTATTCTCAAAAATAAATTTAATGATTGCTCCACCACTAATTTTAAGCCTAATTTTTTGCTCTCTATCGAGGTCAGAAACATGAGCACCAAACTTATTATCTATATTAGATTTTCCTAAAAAAATAGCGTTATAATCGTATTTTGAAATGGAGTAAGGAATATGAGTCGTAGAAGTTTGATATGGATTTGAAGAATAGTTAGTAATGGGATATGATCCGCTAATTGTGTGAGTGTATTTATAATTCCATAAAATAATCTCAGCACCTAATTTTTTTGAAAAAGATTCGATATCTGATATAGAATTATTACTATTTCCATTAAAACTTGAAGTACCAATTTTGATGAATCCCTTCCTATAATATTTTAGCAAGTCTTCATTTGGTGTGTTTGAAAAAATAATAGTGGGTTTACCGTAGAAAAAATAAAAGTTGTTTCTATTTTTTTTATATAAATCGCTTTCTAGAAAAAAATTTTCATATCTGTTAACACAACCAAAAATGAAAAACAAAAGAAAAATAACAACAATTTTCATAAGAATAAGGATTATAAATTATAAAAAGGTTGTTAATAAATTATCTAAAAATTTATATAAAACTTAAAATTATGAAGAAATTTTAGACATAAAAAAACCCCTAGTTTTTTACAACTAGGGGTTTTTTATTTGGTCAATGAATATTTTTTAAATGCCACTCGTAAGCTTGGCGATAACCTACTCTCGCTAATCCTAACGATTAACTACCATTGGCGCGTCATATGTTTCACTTGCGAGTTCGGAATGTGATCGAGTGGTTCCACACCGCTATCGTCACCAAGCCAACAAGTGGCATTTGATAGTTAGAAGAATTTTTTCAAAATCTACTGCAGACTTAATATCCACTCAAACTAAATATGTAGGTTTAATACCACACATAGTTTGAAAATTAAGCCAATCGGGCAATTAGTACTGGTTAGCTCAAAGCATTACTGCTCTTACACACCCAGCCTATCAACGTGGTAGTCTTCCACGACCCTAATAGGGAAAATTTGTTTTGAGGGAGGCTTCCCACTTAGATGCTTTCAGCGGTTATCCCGTCCGTACTTAGCTACCCAGCAATGCTCTTGGCAGAACAACTGGAACACCATAGGTACGTCCAACTCGGTCCTCTCGTACTAAAGTCAGCTCCTCTCAATTTTCCAACACCTGCGGCAGATAGGGACCGAACTGTCTCACGACGTTCTGAACCCAGCTCACGTACCACTTTAATCGGCGAACAGCCGAACCCTTGGGACCTTCTTCA
>CAMDCJ010000046.1 GCA_945890035.1 Rickettsia typhi | reverse complement strand
GAAATAACTTCGATATCAAGTTGTGGACGATCACCATATTTCATTGCCGAACCCTTTCCAAATTGTTTATCAATTTGTGATAAGGCGGATTCGAGGGCTTTTTTGCGGTCGGTAATACTTGTCATAATTTCTCCTAAAGTAGTTTTTGTTGATTGTGATTTAATAAATTTAATAGTTTTTATCGCTTATTTTTATAACCATCAAAAATAAAATTGTAACTTTTCTTTAAAAATATTTTAACAAATTTAACGAAAAATAAAATTTTTAAAATTTGGTTATTAAAAAAAGCTAAAAGAAAATAACTTTGTAAAGAATTTTTGCAAAACTTATTTTTAAATTAATTTTTATATAAAACTATATAAGAAAATTCAAAAATAAATTTTACAATAACTTTGGTTAAATATTTATAACAATTTATATAACTTGTTAAAAAAAATAATTTATTTCTTTAACAAGTTTAACATAGTTTCGCCAAGTAATGCCGGGCTTTCAGCCACAGCTATTCCCGCTGATTTCATTGCTTCGATTTTTTCTTCGGCTCCGCCCTTTCCACCAGAAATAATTGCACCAGCGTGACCCATTCTGCGTCCCGGAGGAGCAGTTCTGCCAGCGATAAAGCCAACCATTGGTTTTTTGCGACCTTTTCTTGCTTCAAGACGCAAGAATTCTGCCGCCTCTTCTTCGTCGGTGCCACCAATTTCGCCAATCATAATCATGGCCTGAGTTTCTTCATCCGATAAAAATAAATCAAGACAATCGATAAAATTCGTGCCATTAACTGGATCGCCACCAATACCGATGCAAGTAGTTTGACCAAGTCCAGCTCTAGTGGTTTGATGAACAGCCTCATAAGTTAAAGTTCCTGAACGAGAAACGATTCCGATTTTACCGCGTTTGTGAATATGACCGGGCATGATACCAATTTTGCACTCATCTGGAGTAATAACTCCTGGGCAGTTTGGACCAATTAAGCGAGATTTTGAACCCTTTAAAGCTTTTCTAACTTTAACCATGTCAAGCACAGGAATTCCTTCGGTTATGCACACGATTAATTCAATTTCAGCATCGATTGCTTCAATGATAGCATCCGCCGCGAATGGCGGTGGAACATAAATTACGGAAGCGTTGCAATCAGTTTTTTTACGCGCGTCAAACACGGTATCAAAAACTGGCAATTCAAGATGTTTGGTGCCACCTTTTCCCGGAGTAACTCCGCCAACCATTTTTGTTCCGTAAGCAATTGCTTGTTCGGAATGAAAAGTGCCTTGCGAACCCGTAAATCCTTGGCAAATAACTTTTGTATTTTTATTAATTAGAACTGACATTTTTTATTTTATTAATTTAAGAAAATTTAAAATTGTTAATCGTAATTTAGCTTTGCGAAGTATATTCTTTGACAGCTTTTACAATTTTTTGAGCAGCGTCACCTAAATCATTGGCTGCAATAATTGCCAAACCCGATTTCGCAAGAATTTCTTTACCCAAATCAACATTCGTTCCTTCAAGACGAACAACTAAAGGCACACTCAAACTAACTTCTTTGGCAGCTTCAATAATGCCGTTAGCAATAATATCGCAACGCATAATTCCACCAAAAATATTAACTAAAATTCCTTTTACATTACTATCGGATAAAATAATTTTAAAGGCCGCCGTTACTTTTTCACGAGTAGCACCACCGCCAACATCGAGGAAGTTAGCTGGCGAAGAACCGAAAAGTTTAATGATATCCATTGTAGCCATAGCCAGACCAGCGCCATTGACCATGCAACCAATTTGACCGTCCATTTTAATGTAACTCAAATCATATTTTGAAGCTTCAATTTCAAGAGCTTCTTCTTCATCAAGATCGCGTAGAGATTTGATATCATCGTGACGATGCAAAGCATTGTCATCAAAATTAATTTTAGCATCAAGAGCAATAATATCGCCCTCAACAGTTTCAACCAAAGGATTGATTTCAATTTGCGAAGCATCTTTTGCAACGAAAGCCTCGTAAAGTGAGAAAACTAATTTTGAAAATTTTTTCAAAGTTTCGCCTTTAAGACCTATTCCATAACCAAGTTTGCGAGCATGGCAAGATTGAATTCCTGAAGCTGGATCGATGCTAACAGAAATAATTTTTTCTGGATGATCGACGGCAACTTCTTCGATTTCAACGCCACCTTCAGTTGAAGCCATGAAAACTATTGTCTTAGTTTTGCGATCAACAACCGCTGAAAGATAATATTCTTTTTTAATATTTGAACCCGCTTCGACATAAAGTCTTTTAACCTGTTTACCTTCTGGGCCAGTTTGAGGAGTAACTAAAACTTTACCAAGAATTTGAGATGCTTTTTCTTTAACTTCTTCAATTGATTTAACAACCTTCACACCACCCGCTTTACCGCGACCTCCGGCATGAATTTGCGCCTTAACCACATAAACTTTATGGCCTGCGGACTCTAGTTGTTTCGCAGATTCAACCGCTTCAGGAACTGAAAAAGCTGGATGACCTTCTGGAACCGCAACATTAAATTGTTTTAGCAATGCCTTTGCTTGATATTCGTGAATATTCATTTGATTTTGAATTTTAATTGGTAATACTTATAATCTTAACCATTTTACAAATTGATTTTTAACTTGGCAATCAATTAATGAAAAATATCTTAATCACTCGATCCCAAAATCGCTCTAAAAAACTCAAAGCCACTTTTGAGGACTTAGGATTTAAAGTTTTTATTGAACCACTTTTTTCAATTAAAAAAAATTTATCAGCCATTGATTTAATAAAAAATGAAGTTCCGCAAATTTCTAATATTTTAATTTCTAGCGCCAACGCAATTTATATTCTACAAAAACTTAAAATACCAAAAGAAACTCCTATTTATACAGTTGGATTAAGTACCGCCACTAAAATAAAAACACTCGGATATAAAAATATTTTTTACCCAAAAAAATCATCGGGACAAGAGCTTTATAAAATAATAATTAAAAATCTTGAGCCTCAAGAAATCCATTATTTTCATGGCGAAAAAATCAGTTTTGATTTCAAAAATAAGCTTCAAAAAAAAGGTTTTACAATTAAAAATTTTGAGATTTATAAAACTTGTGAAATTAAGAAATTTTCGAAAGAGTTAATTTCTTTTAATAAGACTAATAAATTTGATGAGATTTTAATTTTTTCACAAAATTCACTGGAAATTTTTAATAAAATGTGTATAAAACATAATCTTGTTGAATATTTTAATTATCCAAGTATAATGTGCTTAAGCAATAAAATTGCAATGAAAGCTCAAAAAATTGGATTCAAAAAAACTCAAATTTTTCATAAAAATCCTGTTTTAAATAAATTTTATGACACAAAATAATAAAGAAATTAAAATTGAATCGGAGAATTCAACTCCACGCAAGGCAAAAAAAAAGAGTCATTTTTTATTAAAATCTTTTTTTGTTTTCCTATTAACTTTTGTATGTTTGATTATTTACAAAAACTTACAAAACAAAGAGGGTGTTGCCGTTAAAAAACCGATTGCAACTCTTGATAAAAATTCAAAAGAGGATTCAATTCTTGATATTTCTGATGAATATAGAGCTGGCCTAGAAAATGAAACCACCGTTCATGATTTGAACATTAGCGAAATTAAAGAAAAAGGTGCAGAATTTGTTTATCAGCTTTTAATTAAAAATCAGGTTCAAATTGAAGACATTAATAATCAACTGCGTAATTTTAAAGGCGATTTTATTAAATTAAAAAGCCGAGAAAAACTTAACAAACTAATCGTAAATTATGTTGAATTGCGCGAAAAATTATTTAATGGCGAAGAATGTAAATCAGAAATCGAAGGTTACGATTTATTATCCGTAAGTGATGAATTTTTACAAAATAAATTTGTTGTAATCAAAGAAGGCTATACATTATTTTCAACTCAGAAAAAATTGATGGAGTCTTTCAAAGCAGTTACTAATCAGCTAATTATAAATGAAAATTATAACGAAAAAAAAGCCAGTTTATTTGAAAAACTTCGTCATAATTTTAACAAATTGGTCGTTATCCGCAAAGTAAAAAATCTTAATCCAGATCGACTTGAAGGCGTGATAAATCAAATCGAATTAGCGTTATCACAAAAAAATTACCAAGAAGCTTTGAATAAGAGCCTCTCTCTCGACAAAGCTTATTTTCCAATTATTCAAAAATTTCTTGAAGAACTTAGTATCGCAATTGAAATTCAAAGTGCCGATAAAGAAATAATTAAATATTTAAAAAGCTTAACTTAGATTTTGAAATTATGTTCACAATATTATGGTATATTTTTCTAGTTTTCACTATCACTACCAGCATTGTATGGATTATTGAAAACAACGGCTCTCTCATTTTAAATTGGCTTGGATATGAAATTCAAACCGACATTCTAACCGCCACATTAATATTCGCATTTTTCTTAGTTTCCATCGCTCTAATTTCATATATTTTAACACGATTATTGTCGATAAAATTTCCACAATTACTAAAACTATTATTCAAAAAAAGCTACACCAGAAAACTTGAAAAAATAATATCAAATCATCATAAAGGCTTCGAAACATTATCAAGATTACTTCTGGCAATTGAAGTTGATGATTACGAAGGTGCCAAAAAAATTCACAAAGATTTTTCCAAACAAATTAAATACAAAAATTTAAATAATTTTTTTGAAGCAAAATTCGCTCTCGAAAATAATGATTTCGATATTTCTCAAAAATATTTTGCGCAATATGATAAAAATCCACATGCCAAAATTCTTCTTCTTAAATCCAAATTAAAAATAGCCATTAAAAATAATGAAGATGCAAAAGCGATAGAACTTGCTAAACAAATTTTAGTTCTAAAAAAAGACAGCATTAAAACCGCACAAGAACTTCTGAAGCTTTACAAAAAGAATGGCAATTGGCAATCAATAAAATCTTTAATAAATGAATTTGGCGCCGACAACTTCAAGGAAGAACTACAAAAACGCGATCTTGCTATATTGAACACCTCCTTGGCTTTCGAGGCTTTAAAAAATAAAAAATATTTTCGTGCTATAAAATATTGTAAAATGGCCCTTTCAAGCGATAATCAATTTTTACCTGCCAATGAAATTTTAATAAAATCTTGGATAAAACTTGGCTTTAAATTTAAAGCTATTTCGCTTATTAAAAATTTATGGAAAGAAAATCCACACATTATTTTAGTTGAAATTTACGACTCACTTTATCGCAAAGCCTCGTTAAAAAAGCGTATTTATGCCGTAAAAAAATTAGCTATATTAAACTCCGATTCCACCATCGGAAATATTGCCATTGCAATCGTAGCATTTCGCGCAAGCGCATTTCAAGTTGCTAAAGAATTTTTAAATTTGGCACTCGTAACCGAAAAAACTCAAAGTCTTTACAGGCTTCTAGCTTATACTGAAAAACATTTAGGCAATAATGATGAATTTTTAAAAAATTTATCAATCTCAAAAACGCTTCCTAAAAATAGTAATTACATTTGCAATAATTGCGGGCATTCATCTTCAAAGTGGTCAGCCACTTGTGAAAAATGCTCATCTTATGATTCAATTCAATGGAATAATTAATTATGAAAAATATTGAACAAATCATTGAAAATGCTTTTGAAAAACGCGCTGAAATAAATTTTCAAACTAGCGGAGAAATTCGCGATGCCGTTAACGAAATCATGATTAATCTTGATTGCGGAAAATTAAGAATTTGCGAAAAAATAAATAATTCTTGGCACGTAAATCAATGGTTAAAAAAAGCGATTTTATTATCTTTTCGTTTGAACGATAATTACCTTAGCGATCTAGATAAATCAAGTGGCGACTCGGTTAAATTTTTTGATAAAATCGCCCTTAAATTTGCCGATTGGAAGGAAGATGATTTTCGCAAAGCTGGCTTTCGCGCTCTTAATGGTGCGGTTGTTCGCCATTCAGCTTTCATTGCTAAAAATGTAGTTTTAATGCCATCTTTTGTAAATCTTGGAGCCTTTGTTGATGAGGGGACGATGGTTGACACTTGGGCAACAATAGGTTCTTGTGCGCAAATTGGTAAAAATTGCCACATATCTGGCGGAGCTGGAATTGGAGGCGTTCTTGAGCCTCTTCAAGCCAATCCAGTTATCATCGAAGACAATTGCTTCATCGGAGCAAGAAGCGAAATTGCCGAAGGCGTTATCGTCGAAACCGGCTCAGTGATTTCAATGGGAGTTTACATCGGAAGCTCTACCAAAATTATTGATCGCGAAACTGGCGAAATTTTTTACGGTCGCGTTCCCGCCTATTCAGTTGTAGTTCCTGGCAATATTGCCACTTCATCAAAAAGCGCTAATGCTTTATCGCTTTATTGTGCAGTTATTGTTAAAAAAGTTGACGAGAAAACCCGCTCCAAAACTTCTATTAACGAACTCTTACGCGATTAATGTCGTTTGAAAATTTTTTTACAATTTTAATTTTTGTAATTATAAGTGTGGCAATTTTATTCTTTATTAAAACCCGCACGACACGAGTAATTGCAATAATCTCATCGCATTTAACGATCATATTTCTTTTCAATATTTATCTCGAGCATTTTGCCAATTTCAAAGAAATGGTTTTAGTAATTAGTATTTACTCGATGGTCATTTTATTTTTAATTTCTAATAACAAATCTTTTCTAATCGATTTACAAGACGACGAAAGCGCGCCCACCAAAAAAAATCTGATTAAATTTCATGGACCGATTGGAATTACAATTCTTGCCACCACTATTTGCATCTTACTTATCTCCATAAGCATGCCCGAAATTAGTTCGATAATTCAACAAAAAAAACTCGATCGTAAAAATGAATTATTGGTAAATCCTTTAATTTTGCCGTCTCATCCCGTTCACATCGCGGTTAAAAAATTTTATTTAGGGAAAAAATTTAATGATAATAATTCCGATATAGTTTCGGTTGCTCTCGAAAAAAATGAAAAGAAACGCGCCAAACTTAAAGATAAACTTTCTGATAATATTATTTTAAAAAGAACTTCCGATATAATCTTGATTATTGTTGCGTCCCTAAACGCCTTACTAATTCTTTCCAATAAAAAAACTAACCAGAATTTAACGTGAATATTTATCAATTTTTTCGCCCCTTAATATTTAAAATTGAACCTGAAAAAGCTCACAATTTAGCGCTCAATTATTTAAAGTTTTTACCAAAATTTTCTTCGCTTTTAAGCGTGCCTAAAAATTATGAAAATTTAAATAATTCATTGTGGAATTTAAATTTTCTAAATCCGATTGGAATGTCCGCCGGCTTCGATAAAAATGCTGAAATTATTATGCCTCTTTTTAATTTTGGTTTTGGATTTGTTGAAGCGGGGACTACAACACCAATCGCTCAAACTGGCAATGACCAACCACGAATTTTCCGTTTGATTGAAGATCAAGCCCTAATTAATCGTCTAGGATTTAATAATTTAGGAGCTGATTATTTTTATGATAATCTATCAAAAATTAACAAGAATTCATCACAAATAATTGGCGTTAATATTGGGAAAAATAAAGATACAATCGATGCTTCTTCGGATTATATTTTGCTTCTTGAAAAGTTTTATGATCACGCTGATTACATTACTATCAACATCTCATCGCCTAATACCAAAAATCTACGCGACCTTCAAAATGAAAGTTTACTCAATGATTTTTTGCAAAAAATTTCACAATGTAAAAATAATTTACAAAAAATTTCACATAAAAATACCCCGATTTTATTAAAAATTGCTCCTGATTTAGAATTAGAACAACAAAAAAATATTGCCAAAATTGTTATGGATAATGCCATCGACGGTATCATAATTAGCAATACCACAATCGAAAGAAATTTTAATTTGAAAAATTCCAAATCCGTTGAAAGCGGTGGATTGAGTGGCAAACCACTTTTTGAAAAATCTAACGAAGTTTTGCGCAATTTTTATCGCTTAACCGATGGTAAAATTCCATTGATTGGCGTCGGCGGAATCTCTTCTGCACAAGATGCTTATACCAAAATAAAAAATGGTGCATCTTTAGTTCAAATATATTCAGCCTTTATTTATCAAGGCTTCGCATTGGTTGAAGAAATTAAAAAACAACTTAGTGAAAATTTAAAAAAAGACGGCTTTAAAAATATCTCCGAAGCAATTGGCTGTAATGTTGAGTAATATCATTTTCAATAATAAAAACATCGCTCGAAAATAAAATCTTATCGCTAATCTCACAAATCTTTTTTAAAATAAAGATGAAGAGTTTGTCCACAAACAAAATCCCAAAAAAATCTAAAAATCTCATCGCGGATGTCGCGATTCATTCGCGACGAAGTGATTCGATATTAAGCTAAATTTGCGAAGCAAATTTAATTATAATCCATTGGCTGTAATGTTGAGTAATTAAGCCTTTACATGTAAACTTTATTTTAGTAAGATTTAAAATAATTATTTTTTATAAATAAAAATTACACACAATTCAAAAAAATATATGCCAAATTTAGATAAATTCCGCGATTTAGGTCTTTCGGAAATCATGCTCGAATCTCTTCGTAAAAAAGGCTTCGAAGAGCCAACCGCCATTCAAGCACAAACTATTCCATTCTTGCTAAAAAACACCAAAGATTTAATTGGTAAAGCCCAAACTGGAACTGGTAAAACTGCGGCTTTCGGAATTCCAATCATTGAAAGCATCGTTTCTCAATCGAAAAAAGTTCAAGCCTTAATTTTAGTACCAACTCGTGAACTCGCGATTCAAGTTACTGAAGAGTTATGCTCTTTTGCTGAAAATCAAAAAACCCAAATAGTTGCGGTTTACGGCGGTCAACCAATCGATCGCCAAATTGGGCGACTACAAAGAGGTGTTGACATTGTTGTTGGAACTCCAGGTAGAATTCTTGATCACTTAGATCGCAAGACCCTTGATATTTCAAAAGTATCTTACATAGTTCTCGATGAAGCCGATGAAATGTTAAATATGGGATTTGTTGAAGACATCGAAACCATTTTAAAATCTTCGCCAAAAACTCGTCGTACCGTTTTATTTTCTGCTACAATGCCTAGTCATATCGAGCGCTTGGCAAAACAATATATGAATGAATACGAAATCATTTCAGCAATGAGCGATAAAATTAGTCGCGCTAATATTCAACAAATGTATTTTGAAGTTTCACAATCTGATAAATTTGAAGCTTTATTTCGTATTATCGATGTTGAAGATAGTTTTTATGGAATGGTTTTTTGTCGCACCAAAATTGATGCCGATGAAATAGCCCACAAACTTGCTAATCGCGGATGTAGATCTGAAGCAATTCACGGCGATTTATCGCAAGGTCAAAGAGAAAAAGTTTTGCAAAAATTTCGTAGCAAACAAATTACTACTTTAGTGGCAACCGACGTTGCGGCTCGTGGTATCGATGTCGATAATTTAACGCATGTTATCAATTATTCTCTTCCACAAGATCCTGAAAGTTATGTTCACCGTATTGGTCGTACTGGTCGCGCCGGAAAAAGCGGTATCGCAATTACACTAATTACACCTTCGGAATATCGCAAACTTACTTCAATTCAAAGAATTGCCAACGCTACAATTACTAAACAAAAAGTGCCTAATGTTGCCGATGTTATTGAAAGCAAAAAGCAAAGAATTAAAGGTGCAATTAATGACATTATTAAAGCGGGCGGATCGAAAGATTTAGATGCGATTGCCGAAGAAATTTTAAAAGAAAATCCTGACGCTAAAACCGCTTTATCAGCACTTCTCAAAGTTGCTTTCAAAGATGAGTTAAGCGAAAAAAGCTACAACGAAATTCACGATACCGGCTCTTATAAAAAGAACAAAGATTTTTATTATGACGACCGTGGAATTTCAGGTTATCGCCCAATTGGTGACCAAGAAAAACGTGGTTATGTTGATCGCAAAGGAACGGCGCGCCTCTTTATTGCCAAAGGTCGCAACGACAATATGGATCCACGCAAATTAGTTGAATTTATTGAAAAAACTACGGGCGTTAGTCAGCGTCATATTGATGATGTTAAAGTTCTCGAAAGTTTTTCATTTTTTGCCGTACCATTTGAAGATGCTGAAAAAGTTTTACAAATGTTCCAACAAAAATCTGGTGGCAGTAAATCACTAGTTTCTATAGCAAAAAAGAAATAAAAATTATATCATTTTAGGTTTTTAAAGATTATAATTTAAGCGCAAGCAAATTATTTTATAGTTTTTTTATTACAATTTTTAAAAACCAAAATTACACAAGATGAAACCAATTTTATTATGCATTTTAGATGGCTTTGGAATTGGCGATGAAGGCAATAAATTCAATGCTATCGCCCAAGCCAAGATGCCCAATTATCAAAGATTTTTAAAAACTTATCCTCATTCACAATTAAAAACTTCCGGTCTTGATGTCGGCTTGCCTGAAGGTCAAATGGGAAATTCTGAAGTTGGCCATAGCACGATTGGCGCAGGTCGAATAATTTATCAAGATTTACCCAAAATTAACAAAGCCATTATCGATGGCTCACTCACCCAAAACCACGACTTACTTAGCTTAATCAACAATTTAAAAGAAAATAATAAGCCTTGTCATTTACTCGGATTATTTTCCGATGGCGGAGTTCATTCGCATTTTAATCACATTATTTTTTTAGCAAATTTGCTGGCAAAAAATAACATTGAAGTCTTTATCCACGCCTTTTTGGATGGTCGCGATGTTGCCCAAAAAAGTGCGATTGAATATTTTTCATTAGCCCAAAAAAATCTCGATAAAAAAGTTAAATTCGCCACAATTGGCGGTCGCTATTATGGCATGGATCGCGACAATAAATGGGATAGAATTGAACTGGCAACCGATGCCATAATTTTTGCCAAAGGTGAAAAATTTGCCGATGTATTTGTGGGCATTGAGCATAATTATTCGCAAAATATTACCGACGAATTTGTTAAGCCTTTTATTGTTGAAGGCTTTACGGGCATAAGCGACGGAGATGGTTTAATTTTTACCAATTTTCGCGCCGATCGCGCTCGTCAAATTTCACAAAAACTTTTTGATTTACGCAAATTTTCACAAGCTTTAGCGCTTACAGAATATTCGAAAGATCTTAATAATTTTTATAAAATTTTATTTCCTCATCAAAAAATAAAAAATTCTTTGCCAGAAATTTTATCGACGCATAATTTAACCCAATTGCGCATTGCCGAAACCGAAAAATATGCTCATGTCACTTTCTTTTTTTCATGCGGGCGCGAGCAAGAATTCGTAGGTGAAGAAAGAATTTTGGTGCAATCGCCAATGGTTGCCACTTACGATTTGAAACCCGAAATGTCGTCGCATGAAGTCGGTAAAAAATTAGTCGATGCCATCGCTTCAAATAAATTTGATTTTATGGTCGTAAACTACGCCAACCCTGATATGGTCGGTCATTCTGGAATGCTTGAGCCTTCAATTAAAGCTTGCGAAGCCATTGATGAGCAACTTGGAATTCTTGAAAAAATTATTCTTGAAAAAAATGGTGCGCTGTTAATTTCCGCGGATCATGGCAATATTGAATGCATGCTTGACGCAGAAAATCACCCACACACTTCGCACACCACAAATCCTGTGCCGTTAGTTTTAATTACACCAAATCATCATAATTACACTCTAGAAAATGGCGCTCTCAATGATATTGCGCCCTCAATCCTAAATCTTTTTGAAATTGCAATTCCGCAAGAAATGGATGGTAAAAATTTAATCATTAATAAAAATTAAAATGTCGCAAAAAAATAAAAAAATCGATGCGAAGGAATTAAAAATAGAATCAAAAATTGAAAATGAAAATCCTCCAAAAAAAGATGGATTCATCAAAACTTTTTTATGGGCATTATTGTGCGCAATGATTTTGCGCTCTTTTTTATTCGAGCCATTTCACATTCCGTCTTCATCAATGTATCCCAATTTACTAATCGGCGATTATATTTTTGTAAACAAATATACTTACGGCTACAGCCGATATTCCTTTCCGCTTGGACTAGATTTATTTGATGGGCGGATTTTTAAAAATTCACCTCAAAGAGGCGATGTCACTGTCTTTAGGCTACCTTCACAACCCTCAATAAATTATGTAAAAAGACTCGTTGGCTTACCCGGTGATCGTATTCAAATGCGCGACGGAACCTTGTTTATCAACGATCAAGAAGTCGTAAAAACTTTTAACGGCGAAGCTTTTGAATTAGAAAATAATAAAAAAATTAATTTTCAAAAATATAGCGAAATTTTACCAAATGGTAAAAAAATCAACACTTATAATCGAGGAGCGACCCCGCAAGATAACACCGGAATTTATATAGTTCCCGAAGGTCATTACTTCTTGATGGGCGATAATCGCGACGATTCGCAAGATAGTCGTTTTTTAAATTTTGTTGGCTATGTTCCTGAACAAAATTTGGTCGGGCGCGCTTCGGTTATTTTCTTTTCAAATCCCAATTCTATTTTTGAAATTTCGAAATGGCTAAAAACTATTCGCTTCGAAAGAATTGGCAAAAACTTAAGCGAATGAAAAATTTTCAAGA
>CAMDCJ010000045.1 GCA_945890035.1 Rickettsia typhi | reverse complement strand
ACATTTTTTGCGCCAATTTGCAAGCAAAAGAAATACCGTGCGAAGATTCAAGTGCCGGAATTATTCCTTCAATTTTGCATAATAATTGGAAGCTTTCTAAGGCTTCTTCATCGGTGGCGCTGGCGTATTTAACGCGATTTATTGAGTGTAAATATGCGTGTTCAGGACCAATTCCAGGATAGTCTAAACCTGCAGAAATAGAGTGTGCGTCGTCGATTTGTCCATCTTCATTTTGTAAGAAAAAAGTTTTGTTGCCATGAAGAACTCCGACCGAGCCTTTGCTAATTGAAGCCGAATGTTCATGCGTGGATAAACCTTTGCCGGCCGCTTCAACGCCATACATCGCGACTTCGTCATCAATGAATGGATAAAATAAACCAATTGAGTTTGAACCGCCCCCGATGCAAGCCACTAAAGCGTCGGGAAGTTTATTTTCAAGTTCTAAAATTTGTTGTTTGGCTTCTTTGCCGATTATCGAATGGAAATTGCGAACCATTTGTGGATAGGGATGGGGACCCGTAACTGTTCCAAGTAAATAATAAGTATCTTGAGCGTTGGAAATCCAATCGCGCATCGCTTCATTAATGGCATTTTTCAAACTTTTTGAACCACTTTCGACCGACTTAACTTCTGCCCCTAAAAGCTTCATGCGAAAGACATTCGGCGCTTGACGCTCGATATCTTTGGCACCCATATAAATGGTGCAAGGCAAAGAAAATAATGCACAAACCGTGGCGGTCGCAACGCCGTGCTGACCAGCTCCCGTCTCGGCAATAATGCGTTTTTTACCCATTCTTTTTGCTAACAAAATTTGCCCGATGCAATTATTAATTTTGTGTGAGCCAGTGTGATTTAATTCGTCGCGTTTGAGATAAATTTTGGCGCCACCAAATTTTGCCGTAAGTCTTTCGGCCAAGTAAAGTGGGCTAGGGCGACCAACGAAATATTTTAAATAATAGTCAAATTCTTTTTGAAATTCGGGATCTTGTTGAATTTTTTTATAGTTTTCTTGAAGCTCTAAAACCGCGGGCATCAAGGTTTCGGAAACAAAAGCTCCGCCAAATTCACCAAATTTACCATTTTCATCGGGTTTACAATAAGGAATTTTTGAGTTTTGAGAATTCATATAAAAATATTGATGTTCGAAAATTTTTCTAAATCAGAATAAATTTTTTTAATTAAAAAACAATTTTAAATTTTTATGCGATTAACTGCGATTAAAAACCTTCAAAATTATTTTGTAATTTTATTTTAGAAAGAAAATCAAATTAATATAAAAAGTTAATATTATTTGTTGACATTTTCCACAGACCTCATTAAATTTTCCATGAATTTCCATTTAATTCCAAATAAAACCAAATTTTTCCGTGGCATTATTTTTATCAACATTCACAAATAAAGTTGACTCGAAGGGCAGGGTATCTGTGCCGGCGCAATTTCGTGTATCTTTGGTGAATGAAAATTATTCAACGATGGTGGTTTACGAATCCTTTATTAATCAGTGTATAGAAGGTTGCGACATCGAAAGAATTAAAAAAATTTCTGAATCAATTGATAATCTTGAACCTTTTTCTGAAGAGCGCGACGCCTTTGCCACAACAGTTTTGGGTGGTTCGATACAACTTTCAATCGATGGCGATGGACGCATAATTTTGCCAGAAAATTTATTAAAAACTGCCAAAATCAAAGATAATGCAGTGTTTGTTGGCAAGGGCTCGACCTTTGAAATATGGGAGCCCATGAGCTTTAGTGTTTATTTAGAAAAAGCCAAAACTGAAGCGAAATTAAAACGCAATATGTTGAGGTTAAATAAATGATATCACAACAATTTCACAATCCAGTAATGCTCAAAGAAGTTCTTGAAAATTTGGCGATTCGTGACGGCGAAATTTATGTTGATGGGACATTTGGTGCTGGCGGATATTCTTCGGCAATTTTACAAAAAGCCAATTGTCAATTAATCGCACTTGATCGCGATATTTCGGTTGAAAAATTTGCTAATAAATTAAAAGAAAATTTCGGCGAAAGATTTATTTTTAAAAATAAAAAATTTTCAGAAATAGGGGAGGCTGTAAATGAAGTTGGTATTGAAGAAATCGACGGAATGGTTCTCGATATTGGTGTTTCTTCGATGCAACTTGACGAAAGAGAACGCGGATTTTCATTTGATTCTGAAGAAAAGCTTGATATGAGAATGGATCGCAGTCAAAGCCTGAGCGCTTTTGAGGTCGTAAATCAAGAAAGCGAAGAAAATTTAGCAAGAATTATTAAAGAATTTGGCGAAGAAGTTAAGGCAAAAATTATTGCCAAAAAAATTGTTGCTACGAGACAAGAAAATCCTATAAAAAATTGTTCTGAATTAGCAAAAATCGTGCGTTCTTTTTATTATGGATATCACAAAACTGATCCGGCAACCAAGACATTTCAAGCGTTGCGGATTTTTGTTAATCAAGAACTTGAAGAGTTAAAAATTGCTTTAGAAGCCTCGGTTAAATTATTAAAAAAAGGCGGAAGGCTTGTGGTTGTTTCGTTTCACTCGCTTGAAGATAAAATCGTTAAAGATTTTTTAAAAGAGCAAGCGGGTTTGAGTGAAACTTTTTCTAGATATCAACCCGAGCATGTTTTACCAAAAAATATTAAAAAAAATTTTCAAATAATTACGAAATCAGCTTTATGTCCTTCGAAAGAGGAAGTTGATTTAAATCCAAGGGCGCGATCAGCAAAAATGCGTGTCGCCATAAAATTATAAATTTTATTTATATATAAATGAAAGAAATTTGGAGCTCACTAAACAAATTTTATTTTGCTAATTTCATGGCGGTTTTGTCCATTCTTTTTAGTATTATTTTTATGTTTTATGTGCAGTTTAAAGTTGAAAAATTACAAGATATAATTGCTCAAAATCGTATTAATATTTCTGATTATGAAGATCAAATTAGATTGCTAGAAGTCGAGTGGGTTTATTTAACTAGGCCAGAAAGATTGCGTCAAATTTCCACGCGATTTTTAAAGAATAACGGCTATGCTTTAGCCAGTCAAATAAAGGGTGAAGATGAGATTGAAAGATTCTATAATACAAATTATAGCATTGATGATGTTCAAGGAAATGATGAGTTAGTTCAAGAGCAAAAAATCTAAATTAAACCAATAATTAAATTTGATAACGCAAATTTAGCTTAATAATGAATCGCTTCGGGCGAAATAAATTCGCCCATCCCGACTTTACACCCCTAAATTTTCCAAGAATACTCGTAAAGCTAACGGGTTCTAGCTCCCCCCTTGAGGGGGAGCGGGCTCCGAGAATTTAACGATAGTTAAATTCTCGGAGACGTGGGGGGTCAGAAAAGCTACAACAAAAATGAATTATCGATTATATCGAATTTTAAAATAAAAGAAATTCAAAAAAGTCAATTTCTTGATTTTAAATTTAATCCACAAATTTATAAATTTTTTAAACAAAAATCGGTAATTTTTTAGGTTATTTTTCGATAGTTTTTTTGAAAAAAATTGAGTTATTTTTTAGTTTAAAAGTTAAATCAAGAAATTGCCATCTTTAGAATTTTTTTGCTTTAATTTTTTTATAATCTTGAAACCGCTGTTGCTGTTGGTTTTTTGACCCCCCACGATTCTAGAAACTTAACTACCGTTAAGTTTCTAGAATCTGTAATTTGCTAAAAATAGCCGTTTAGGCTATTTTTTTAACGCAAATAACCCTCAAGGGGGGAGTTACAGCCCGAAACTTTTTTAAGAGTGTTTTTATAAAATATAGGTTTGTAAGATCATGCGATAAGAATTAAATTTGCTACCGGTAAATAGGTTAGAAATAAAAAATCCTCTTCTTTACTAGAAAGAAGAGGATTTTTTTTAAAATATTAATGCAGTATAAATTCTTATCTAGAATAAAACTCTGTGATAAGATGAGGTTCCATTTGAATTGCGTATGGAACTTCGGCAAATGTTGGTTTTTCAGTTAATTTTATTGAAAAATTATCTTTGTCGAGAATTAAATAAGAAGGCACATCTCGTTCCATTTTTTGCAAAGCATCGATCACGACAGTTAATTTGCGTGATTTTTCGCGGATTTGCACAATATCACCAACTTTCAAGCGGTAAGAAGGAATGTTAACGGCTTTGCCATTAACAAGCACATGTTTGTGGTTTACAAATTGACGAGCCGCGAAAACTGTTGGAACAAAATTGGCACGATAAACAATGGCATCAAGTCTGCTTTCGAGGGCTCCGATGAAGTTTTCACTCACATCACCTTTCATTTTTGAAGCAAGTTTGAATGTATTGTGGAATTGTTTTTCAGAAATATTGCCGTAATAGAATTTCATTCTTTGCTTAGCGCGAAGCTGAACTCCGTAGTCGCTGATACGACCTTTTGAAGAAGCGCCATGTTGTCCAGGGCGATAATTGCGTTTTGCGTAAGAGTCTTTAGCTTGACCCCAAAGGCTTCCACCTAATTTTCTACTAAGTTTTTTCTTAGCGTTGATACGTTTAGTCATGATTTTAAAAGATTTTTAACGCCTTATATCCAGTGTTTTTTTAGGATTTTTAACGAGTATTGGTTAAAAATTGCCTCAAAAATTTTTTAAAAACTTGACGCTTTTAAAAAGGATAAAGCTTTGTTAAGTGTTGCCATTTTAAATGAAAACATCTTTGGAAGTCAAGTAAACTTTTTTGAATGAATTTATTTAATTTATTAAATTAAAATAGTTTGCGCAAAATGACCCAAAACTTTAACGTAAGGTTTAATTTTTGATTGAGAAAATTTTTTCAAAATTAAATCATTTTCTAAATAAAAACCTTTTAATTCAATTAGATGAAATTTTATGCCATCGAATTGCATTATTTGTGCGGATTTTAGAATTTTACCATCAAGTTCAGCTTCTTTGAGTGCCGATATAATGCCGGATTTAGTGACTTCTTTGCTAGTTTCGATTGTTATTATGGTGTTATCAGAATTTGATTGTTCTGGTTCTTTTATTGCGGTCGCAACGAGTTGAATTGAGTTAGAATTTTTGTCTTTTTGCTCAAACTCAACAAAAGGAATTTTAGCAAAAATTTTTAGCCCGATACGATTATTGGCGAGTGAAATCCACCAATTTTCTTTAGTATCTTCTTTTTTATCGCTTTCGTCATTTGAGCTGGGTAGGGCAAATATTCCAATTTGCGCATTGTTATTTTCTAGGTCGGAAACCACGCTATTGGCGCTATCATGATTGATAATTGGCACATCATTATTATAATATTCTCTGATTAAATATAAGTAATCCGAGATATTTTTGGGGTTATGAATAGCGATTCTAAGATTTTGCTCGCTCATGTTGGCGGTGGTTATAATTTTACGCCAAATATTTATAATTGCAGATTTAGGAAATTTATTTTCAGAAAGATTGACAAGATTTTTAATCATATCGGCTTCACGATTGGAGCGAATATAAAATTTTTCATTATAAGATTTTTTTAAATCGCCAACATCCTTAATTATCGACATTCTATCTTTGAGTAAGTTAAGAATTTTTAAATCTATTTCGTCGATTTGTTCGCGAAACAAAGCTAAAGTTTTATTTTGTTGATTTTCGCTCATTGGTTTTTAATATTTAGTTTTAACAATAATTCTATTTATAAAATTTAATGAAAGTTAAGTCAAGATTTGGTCATTTAAATCAAGAATTTGAAGTGGGTAATATTATTTATATTGCGCAAAATTCAAAATTAAAATTATCATCGGGCTTGGAAATTGAAAATTTTCCGATTGCTTATCAAACCTACGGAAACCTCAATTCCGATAAATCAAATGCTATTTTAATTTGTCACGCTTTGACGGGAGATCAATATGTTGCGAGTACAAATCCAGTTATTCAAAAAGATGGTTGGTGGGATTTTATGGTGGGCAAAGGAAAGGCGATTGATACCGATAAATTTTTTGTAATTTGTACTAATGTTATTGGTGGATGCATGGGCTCGTTTGGTCCAAAAGAGAACGATCCAAAAACTAATAAGCCGTATGGAAGTAGTTTTCCATTTTTGACTATTCAAGATATGGTTCGTGCGCAAAAATTATTAATTGAATATTTTGGAATAAATAAATTACATGCGGTGATTGGTGGCTCAACGGGCGGAATGCAAGTTTTAGCTTGGGGAGTTTTGTTTCCAAACAAAGTAAAAATTTTAATCCCGATGTCAACTTCCTATCGACATTCGCCACAAAATATTGCTTTTCATGAAGTTGGTAGACAAGCTATTATGAGTGATCCAAATTGGTGTGAAGGAGATTATTTGGCACAAGAAAAATTTCCTAAAAGTGGCTTAGCTCTAGCCCGAATGACGGCTCATATTACCTATCTTTCCGAGAGTTCTTTGCAAAAAAAATTTGGACGAGATTTAAATAATAAATCCGGTTTTTCTTTTAGCGCCGAAAGAGATTTTGAGATTGAAAATTATTTACATTATCAAGGCAATCGCTTTGTCGAAAGATTCGATCCGAATTCTTATTTAATAATTACTCGGGCAGTTGATTATTTTGATTTAGAAAGCGATTTCAATGGCAAATTAAGTGGTGCTTTTGTTGAATTGGCTAAAAATAAATCTTGTAAAATTTGCGTTATTTCTTTTTCGGATGATTGGCTTTTTCCACCTAGTGAATCTAAAAAATTAACGCATGCGTTAAGTGCTTGCGATGTTAATGTTAGTTCGGTTGTTATCGAAAGTAACGGTGGACACGACTCTTTCTTGTTAAAAAACGATATTTTTGAAAAGACAATAAATGGCTTATTAATTGAAAAATAAATCTTTTAAAGTTTAATTATTGAAGCTACTCTTAATAAAAAATTTAATAACAATTTTTTTGCTTAAAATTATGCAAAATAACCAAAATTTTGATGCCCAAAAGATTCGCTTTGACCTTCGCGTAATAGCGAATTTAATCAATAAAAACAGCAAAGTTCTTGATATTGGTTGTGGCGATGGTGAATTATTGCATTTTTTGAAAAGCACCAAAAATATTGATGCACGCGGTCTGGAAATTTCTCATACTCAAGTCAGTAAAGCTTTGATTCGCGGTCTTTCGGTGATTCACGGAAATGCCGAAAATGACTTATCAATTTATCCAGATAAATCATTTGATTATGCTGTTTTGAGTCAAACGATTCAAGCAACACAAAATCCTCCAAAAATTTTAATAGAAATGCTTAGAATCGCTAATTATGCGATTGTTTCATTGCCAAATTTTGCACATATTAAGAATCGCATTGATTTAATGTTTTCGGGTCGAATGCCCGTCAATAAAACTCTTCCATATCAATGGTACGAAACTCCTAATATTCATTTTTGTTCAATTTTGGATTTTGAAAAACTATGCTTTGATCTTGATTTTAATATTCAAAAAAAGATTTTTTTGACTTCAAATCACCGTTTTCTTGGAGTGTTTGGAAATGAATTGTTTGCCAATTTATTTGCAAAATATGGCATATTTTTAATCACTAAAAATGAATTTAAGGCTTCTAGCCAAGAAGAGTTTGCTTTTAAAGCGGTGACTAATTTAGGATATAAGCCAGCAATATCAAATTATGACTATAAAAAATAAAGTTAATGACCAAATTATTAAGTCTTTTAATAGCTATACTGTTAATGGTTTCTTCGTGTGCGTTTGATGATTCATCTAATTCTTCATACGCAAAAAAGAAGCGCTACTCAAGAAATTTTGAAGGAAAATTTCGCAGTGCCGGCAAAAACTTTGCAAGAAAAATAAAGCCATCAGAGTCAATGCAGGCTGGTTTGCCAAGGCAAAAAACTCCATTAAATTTTTTACCAAGTGATTCGGGCTACAATTCTGACAATTATCGTAATTACAAAATTAAAGATAATGAAATTAATAAATTTCCATCGAATAATCTAAGGCATAATTCTGAATTTAAAACCGTTGATGATGAGGATTTTGATGATGAAATCGGTGATAATAAAGGCGATGTTAATCGTGATAATCTTCTAGAATCAGTTGTTTATTCCGGTCATTTTAAAATAGGAAAACCATATACCGCATTTGGAGTATCATATATTCCGCAAGATTATGAAAGCTTTGAAGAAATCGGCACCGCTTCATGGTATGGGGAAGATTTTCATGGCAAAAAAACCGCCAATGGCGAAACTTATAACATGGGAGATTTGACTGCAGCACATCCAACTTTACCTCTACCATCATTGATTAAAGTTACGAATCTTCAAAATGGTAAAACTCAAGTTTTAAAGGTTAATGATCGCGGTCCATTTGCCAAAAATCGCGTAATTGATGTTTCGGAGAAAGCTGCAGATCTGTTGGGATTCAAGGCTAAAGGAACTACAGAAGTAAAAGTTGAATTATTAAGAGATGATACCGATCAGCTTTTACAAAAATTAAAAATTAAAAATTAAAAATCAAATTATCAATTTTAATTTAGAATTAACGCGGTTTACCAAAACTATTTAAGGAACTCTTATTTATACAAAGATCATCTTAAAAACTCCCTCCCTCAGAATTAAATCAAAGTAATTGATAGAAAACTAATAGTATTTTTTGAAGCATTTTTTATAAAAATGGTTAAAATAGAGTTTTTAAATAGACTCAAGCCGAGGATTATTTATTTTTTTCATTCTATAAATTCTTTTAAAATATTTTGTTAAAAAAAAGTGCTATGAAATTAAATGACAATAAACTCCCAATCGATCTCGATTTCTTTCAAAAAATCATTGGAAATGATGTGGAATTTGAGAAAGAATTGTTCGAAATTTTTGTAGATAATTCGAAATTTAATATTTCTAAAATGGAGAATGCTCTTATATCGAAAGATTCAAATGTTTGGTATATGGGAGCTCATGCGCTAAAAGGCTCCTCAGCTTCGATCGGCGCGTTTTATTTGTCACAACTTCTTGAAATTGCTCAAAAGAATGCCGATGTTGAAATTGAAGAAAAGCAAAAAATTTTCGAAAAAGTTAAGGAAGAATTTAGTAATGTTGAAAACTTTATCTCAGAAAGAATAAAAAATATTAATTTACATACTTAATTTTTTGACATTTTTGATTTAATTCGTTTTTGTAAATTTTTAAATTGTCATCGATAATTTTAACACAAGACGAAATAAAACTTCTTCTTAGTTTTGAAATTTCATATTTGCTATAAATATTGCGATTATTATTTTCAATTCTACTTTTAATTTCCTCAATACCCGTATCGATTTGATCTCTCTTGGTCTTTCCAAGAAAATCTTTTTCCTTAATGCCCATCGATTCAAAATTATTTTTATTTTGACTATCTGAATTGTAGTTACGATTTTTTATTTCCAAATCAACTCTTTCGCCTTCTTTAATCATGTCATCATTGAATCTAACATAAGCTTGTTTTTGGCAAACCGTCTTCTCCAAGCCTTCTTTTTCAAGGACTTTAATATTTGATTCATCCGCGCAAATTTTATATGCATCTAAGCTTTTTATGCATTTTTCAAAGTCGTCGCTATAGGTTTTAAAATTTGAACATTCGGGATATTTATCAAGTTTTTCACGATTTTTTTTGATTGACTCCTTGATTCTTTTATCAATTACGAAGGCGATATTGTAAGATTTATTTTGATATTCCACATATTTTTTATTGCCATATGGCGGTTCCGCATGATTTAATTCAATGATATTCTTGCGACACAAATAATATTCCTCAATTTTTAATTGGTCTTTGGCATCGGGAAAATAGCCCATTTTGGTGCATTGATTATGATCTTGCTCATCAATTTTATTAACCTCTCTATTAATGTTGGTTTCTTGAGTGCGCGAAATTTTTAGAGAAATTTTGGCAATTAAATCGGAAATTTTTTGATTAAATTCTTGTTGCCTAGGAAATACTGGATTAATCTCGAGATGATATTTAGAAAATGATAATCTGCAATGCCAGTAAAGTTTGCTATCGATATTTTGCGATTTATCAAAATTTAGTTTCAAATTCGCGCAAGAATTATGGTCATATTCTTCAAGTTGTTGAATATCTAAATAATCAGAAATAATATAGGGTTGTCGAACTTTTCCAGTGCAAGAAAAAATTATCGATATGGCAAAAAATACTAATGTTTTTAAAAATTTGTAGTCCATTATAACAAACTGAATTAATATTTTAAAATAAATTTAAATCGAAGCATGTACTTATTAGTTGGTCTTGGTAATTATGGTATAGAATACGAAAACACTCGCCACAATTTTGGATTTTTACTAATCGATAAAATTATTGCAAGACACAAATTGATTCCCCAAGGAAAAAAATTTAAAAGTGATTTTTTCGTCGGAGAAATTGCCGAAAATAAAGTTATCGCTTTAAAGCCTAAAACCTTTATGAATCTTTCAGGATTCGCGGTTTTGGAAGCGATAAAATTTTACAAAATTCCACTGCAAAATATCATAATTTTTCACGATGATTTAGATTTAGCTTTTGCTAAAATTAAATATAAAATTGGCGGTGGTAATGGTGGTCATAATGGTTTAAAATCAATTGATGAAAATATTGGCAAAGAATATGCCCGAATTCGCTTGGGAATAGGCAGGCCAGAACATTTAAAATATGAAATTTCCGATTATGTTTTATCAAAATTTACCAATGAAGAGTTGGAAATAGTTGAAAAAATTAATCAAAAAATTAGCGATAATTTTTTAGAATTATTAAGTGGTAAATCGCAAAATTTTTTAAACAAAATTCATATTTAAAGAATATCTTCAATTTTATTTTTTAAAGCTATTTCTTTCTCCTTGTTTTTATTTGAGCTTATTGAATCCTTTTTACTCGATTCTTTTTTGGTGGCGGTTTCAATTACTTTAACCTCTCTTTGTGGGAAAGGAATTTCGATATTATTTTCCTTAAATTTATTAAAGACGTCAATCATAACATCGCTTTTGGCGCCCATTCTGCCCTCAACTATATCTGTAATCCAAAAATATAATGTCATTGTGATGTCATAATCGTTAAAGCTGGTTACGAAGCATTCGGGTTCGGGATAATTAATGCATCTTTTGTGTAAGTTTGCGCAAGAAAGCATAATTTCTTTGGCTTTATTTAAATCGCTATTATAAGCGATTCCAATAAGAATTTCAATGCGGGCGCGATTATTTGAGTATGTCCAATTAGTAACTTTATTGATAATAAATTCTTCATTGGGAATCATGATTTCTTTGCCATCGGTTGCTTCAACTAAAGTATAGCGACCACCAAAATGACGAACGGTTCCATAAATACTGCCATTGTCGAGCTCAACTATATCGCCAACTTCCACCGATTTTTCAAATAATAAAATTATGCCACTGATAAAATTCGACGCAATTTTTTGCAAACCAAATCCAATCCCCACACCAATCGCACCTCCAATCACGGCTATTGTGGTTAAATCGACGCCAAAAGTTTTTAAAATAATTAATACGACAATGCTATAAATTAAAATGTCGATGAATTTACTAATGATGCCTTTGGTGCTGGATTTAATATTTTTATTGTTGTCGACATAAGACTTACTTTTGCGACTTACTAAACTTGAAAACCAAAAAACCAGAAGAAAAACAATGAAAGCTTTTATTAAAATATAAACCGAAATTTTAATTTTACCGATTTTAAAATAAAGTTCATCAAGGTACATTATTGTAGGGTCGAGCGCTCCAAAAATATGAAGAATTAATGCGGGAACTAAAAAAAATCCGGTGGCATTTGCGGTGAAAGTGCTATTCGAGGAAATTCGAATCATTCGTAAAAATAAAAATAGCGCGATAAGTTTTATGGTTGTTGAAATCAGAATTGTTTCTTTAAAAAAATGTTGATAAATGAAATGCCCTAATATTAAAAAAAACAAGGATAAGGTTGGGAACAAAAGAGGTAAAATATATCTTTTATATAAATTGTTTAATTCCCTTGTGCTTGTCGATGAGTTAAGAATTTTTTCAACTAAATTATGGCGAATAATGCTGTAAAAAAAATAAGATAAAATAAAGCACAAGATAAGAGAAAACGATTGCCAGTAAAGGCTTGGAGTGATTAAGGTTTTGATAATGCTATCAATAAATTTATCGATGTTTATTGTAAATTCCATAATATTTTTTTAGGTTTATTCACCTTGTCCGGAAGTAAAAGCAACCTTATCGTTGAACAAATAAAGTCCTTCATATTTAACAAAATCAATATTTTTTTCGATTAAATAATTTAATAAAATTGTAATGTCTTTGTGACTAATTGTGATATTAGGATTTAAAATTTCATTACTCGATTTTCCACAAATGCCTTTGCCAACGAACCTTAGATTCGTAAGGTCTCCGTCATAATTTGGCATCATGTTTTTATCGATTAATGGAAATAACAAAAGCCCTTTAGCACTTATCATTTTTAACTCAAATTTTTCACTTTCCAATGATTTTAGCAAATTTAAAAGCTCATCAAAATTTTTGTTCCAATCAATAAATAAATCAATTCCAATTAATGATTTTTTGTCTTTTTGTTGGATTTTTATTGCAGGTTTTTGTTGATTATTTTGTAATTCCTCGATGGTTTTATTTTTGAAATTAGCAATAGGGAGTAAGGACGGAAGATTATTTAAATTTTT
>CAMDCJ010000044.1 GCA_945890035.1 Rickettsia typhi | reverse complement strand
CTGATCTTATCAATTTTTTTATTCTGAAAACTTAATTTATTAATCGTTAAATTATCGAGCGAAATATTAACGCCAACATAATGGGTTACGGGATTATAAAATTCTTTTAAACCAACAATTTTACCCTCGCCTTTTATATATAATTTTTGTTCAAAAACTTCATTTTTGGCAAAATGTTTTATATAAAATTTACTATAAAAAATTCCTAAAATAAAAATTATTAATGCTAGATAAAAAATTGCTCGTAAAGACTTGAAATCAAGGATCCAAATCAAAATTAAAAAAGACAATATCGCAATAAAATATTGAGAATAATATTCACAATTTTTTTCGAAATAAATATAAAATGCACAACCCAGAACGAATAATAAAACTGCGTAAAAAATAAAATTTAAACGTTCGGAATCGAAAATGTTTTTGATAATTGAGATGGGTTTCATGTTTGCGGTGAAGCGGGTTAAAAGGGTTTATAATTTATTGGTGTATTAAATATTTATTATCTTAATTTTAAATATATTTATTTCAATCTGCGAGTTGTCTTCGAAATTAAACATAGAAATTTAAATAAAATAATGCTTACGGGCTCAAGTTCCCCTTCAAGGGCTTACACCCCTACAAATCTCTATAAACTCGGAAAAGATTCAGGCTATAGCTCCCCCCTTGAGGGGGAGCGGATTCTAGAAACTTAACGGTAGTTAAGTTTCTAGAATCGTGGGGGGTCAAAAACTTAGAACAGCAAAAGTTTTTATGTTGCGAAAAAAGTTAAAGAAAAAAAATTCCAAAAAAGACGATTTCTTGATTTAACTTTTCAACTAAAAAAATAACTCAATTTTTCTAAAAAAACTATCGAAAATTTACAAAATTATCATAAAAAATCACCGATTTTTCTTTAATAAATTGGAAAAATAATTGATTAAAAACAAAATTAAGAAATTGACTTTTTTGGAATTTTTTTTATCTCAACTTTTTACATAATCTTAAAACCTTTGATGTTGTAGATTTTCTGACCCCCCACGTCTCCGCTAATTTAACTACCGTTAAATTCGCGGAGCCTGCTCCCCCTCAAGGGGGGAGCTAGAGCCTGTTGCCTTTGTAAAATTTGCAACAAACAATTATTTAATCGCATCATTTAAGAGTGGACGCGTTATTCCAGAAGGTGGTTTTAAAGTTTAGCTTAATAAACTCTTCATGCTCTCTCAACTCCTCGCTCGTCAAATCAAAATTACGAGCAGGAATAATTTTTTTATTATTTTTTAGCACGACTAATTCAACTATTTGATTATTTTTCGTGGCCTCATTTTTCTTAACATTATCAAATCCAAACCCTTCTTGAGCCCCGCCCATCAACTCAATATAAACATTACACAATAATTCGGTATCAATTAGCGCGCCGTGTTTTTCGCGCTTCGATAAATCAAGATTGAATCTTTTGCAAAGTGCATCGAGCGAATTTTGTCCACCAGGAAATTTCTTACGAGCAAGCATTAAACTATCAATAACGCGAGACATTTCCAAGGGTTTTTTTCTTAGAATATTTAATTCAAAATTCAAAAATTTTATATCAAATGAAGAATTGTGAATAACCAAAACATCGTCGCCAATAAAATCTAAAAATTTATCAGCTACTAAATCAAAAGTTGGCTTATCTTTTAAAAATTCAGTTGAAATGCCATGGATTCTGAAGGCTTCATGCGGAACATCGCGACGCGGATTGACAAAGCTATGAAAAACTTTGCCGGTTTTAACTTTATTGATTAACTCAAAACAAGCGATTTCGATAATTTTGTGTCCGTCTTTGGGGTCTAAGCCTGTAGTTTCGGTATCAAGACAAATTTCACGCATTTTGATTTAGATTTTTGGGTTTACAAAATGAGCGTGATGTTTCAGAATTTATAAAATTAATTACTTCTTTTATGGTAGAATTTTGAGAGAAATCTTGAGAAATTTCTTTTACTCTATTAAGAAAATTATTGTCTCCGTCATTTTCAAAAACTTGTTTATAAAAATTTCGTAAAGCATGAATTTCATCGCGCGAAATATTTTGACGCTTCATGCCCACCAAATTTATGCCCGCCAAATGAGCTCTTTCGCCCATCACTAAACCAAAAGGAATAACATCATTTTCAACACCTGACATACCTCCGATCATCGCGCCACCACCAATTCTAACAAATTGATGAACCGCCGATAAGCCTCCTATCACAACATTATTGCCGACATGAACATGTCCGGCAAGCGTGGCATTATTTGCCAAAATAACATTATTACCGATTAAGCAATCGTGAGCAATATGAACGCCGACCATCAATAAGCAATTATTGCCGATTTTTGTAATCATGCCACCATCTTTAGTGCCAAGATGAATCGTTACATGCTCGCGAATCGTATTATTATCGCCAATAATTAATTGTGATTGCTCGCCCGCAAATTTTAAATCTTGCGGAACTAAGCCAATGGTAGCGAATGGAAAAATAATATTGTTTTTACCAATTGTGGTGTTGCCATCAATAACAACATGACTTTTTAAAATCGTCCCTTCGTCGATTTTAACATTGTCTCCGACTACACAAAAGGCACCTATTTCAACATTTTTAGAAATTTGTGCTTTGTCACTAACGATGGCGGTTTTATGAATCATATTTAAATAATTTTTTTATCTTTATCGACAATCATCGCAGAAAGTTGCGCTTCGGAAACTTTTTGGCCATCAACAAATGCGGTCGCACCAAGCTTCCAAACTGCGCCACGATTTTGTAAAGCCTCAATTCTGAGCTCTAAAACATCACCGGGGATTACAGGTTTTCTAAATTTAGCGCCATCAATCGACATAAAATAAACCAGCTTTTCTTCAGCTTTAAAATCATCGTGACAAGTTACCATTAAAGCCCCCGCTTGCGCCATCGCTTCAATAATCAGAACTCCCGGCATAATTGGATGATCTGGGAAATGTCCTAAAAAATGTGGCTCGTTAAAAGTAACATTTTTAATGGCGACAATATTTTTTCCCGGCTCAAGACTCAAAACTTTATCAACCAAAAGGAACGGATAGCGATGTGGCAATGACTTAAGAATTTTTTCAATATTAATTACTGAGCTCATAAAATTTTTTATATAATTGCAGATACCCAAATAATTTATAATCAAAAAACCATAAAATCAAATTCATTTTTTTACTTGAACACAAAAGTTTTAAATGATTAAATTAGATTTATTAGAAATTTGTAAATTTTTTTATCAATGGTTAAACTAAAAGAAACAAATCAATTTAGTGGCGCAGAAATTATTGTTAAAGCCTTGATTAACGAAGGTGTCGACACAATTTTTGGATATCCTGGTGGCGCGATTTTACCATTTTACGATGCGCTTTTTTTACAAAATCGCATAACTCACATTCTTGCCCGTCACGAACAAGCTGCAGCTCATTCTGCCGAAGGCTACGCGCGCTCAACTGGAAAAGTTGGAGTAATCACCGTTACTTCTGGTCCAGGCGCTACCAACACCATCACCGGACTTACCGACGCCTATATGGATTCAGTTCCTTTAGTATGTTTTTCTGGCCAAGTTGCAACAACCGTTATTGGCACTGATGGCTTTCAAGAAGCTGATATTACTGGCTTAACTCGCTCTTGCACCAAATATAATTATTTGGTAAAAAATGTTAATGATTTAGGATATATAATTCACGAAGCCTTTCATATTGCTAGAACCAACCGCCCTGGTCCAGTTTTAATTGATGTTCCAAAGGATGTCCAAAATAGCTTCGGAATCTATCACGGCAAGGTTGAAATCAATCGCCAATCTTATCAAATTAAGCAAAGAAAATTTTCATTAAATCATGATAACATCGCTCAAGCCGTTGATTTAATTGTTTCGGCGAAACGACCAATTTTTTATGTTGGTGGTGGCGTTATAAATTCTGGCGACGAAGCTTGTGATTTACTTGCAAAATTAGTGCGTCATTTAGGTTTTCCAATTACTAACACACTCATGGGACTTGGCGCCTTTCCCGCAACCGATAAACATTTTATTGGCATGCTTGGAATGCATGGAACTTACGAAGCCAACTTGGCTATGCATGAATGCGATGTTATGATTAATATCGGCGCTCGTTTTGACGATCGCGTGACAGGCAAAGTCTCAGGCTTTTCTCCAAGTTCTAAAAAAATTCATATCGATATTGACGAATGTTCAATCGATAAAATAATTAAAGTCGATGTTGCTATAAATGCCGACGCCAAGAACGCCATCAATGCTTTGCTCGAAGAAATTAATCGACGCAAAATTGGTAATCGTCGCCAAGAAATCAATGATTGGTGGCAAAAAATCCAAAAATGGCAATCAATAAAATCTTTGTCTTACGAGACTTCGCAAAAAACTATCAAGCCTGAATACGCAATAGAAAGACTTAATTTTTTTACCAAAGATTCTCAACCTTTTGTATCAACCGATGTTGGACAACATCAAATGTGGACGGCGCAATATATTCAATTCGATAAACCGAAAAAATGGCTGACCTCCGGCGGTCTTGGAACCATGGGATACGGAGTTCCATCGGCAATTGGTGCGCAAATCGCCAATCCGCAAGATTTAGTTATTTGCGTTAGTGGCGATGCGAGTTTTATGATGAATATGCAAGAATTATCGACGATCAAACAATATAATTTACCGGTTAAAATTTTCATTTTAAATAATCGCTATATGGGCATGGTGCGCCAATGGCAAGAGCTGGTTTACGAAAAACGCGAAAGTCAATCTTACATGGAATCTTTGCCGAATTTTATGAAATTAGCGGAAAGCTTTGGAATCCATGGCATTGAATGCGACAAGCCCGATCATATTGATGAAAAAATCCTCGAAATGATTAATCATCCCGGACCAGTTTTATTTAATTGCATCGTTGATCAATCTGAAAATGTTTTTCCAATGATTCCTGCTGGTTCATCGCATAATGAAATACTTCTTGGAAGCCAAGCTAAACAATATGTAACCAAAGATATTAACGCGGTTTAACTTAATTTATTATGACAGAAATTCGAAGACATGTAATTGCAGTTTTGATTGATAACGAATTTGGCGCTTTGGCACGAGTCGTTGAATTATTTTCAGGGCGCGGTTATAACATTGAAACTTTATCGGTCGCCCCAATTTCTCAAGATAAAAAATTATCGCGAATTACCATCACCACTTTTGGCACCGACAAAACCGTTGATTTAATTTGTAAATTATTATGCCGAATCGTTCCCGTGCATAATGCCGCAGAACTTAGCAAAAATGACGATTACATTGAAAGAGAATTGTGTTTGGCGCAAATAATTTCCACTCAAGAACAGCTTGCAGATGCTCAAAAATCATTAAAAAATTTTCGTTTTCAAATTATTGATACCGAAGAAGATTCAACCGTTTTTGAAATTATTGGCTCCTCAAAAGAAATTGATGAAGCTTTGAAAATCCTTGAAAATCATGGCTTAGCGACGGTTTCTCGCACGGGAATTGCCGGCGGTTTTAAAGGTAAAAAACGCCTCGACCAAATTTAAAATTGTTAAAATTATGATTGATATAAAATGGATTCGTGAAAATCCTGAAAAATTCGATAATGCCATGGAAGCGCGTAAATTAAGCATTCGCGCCTCAGAATTAATTACTCTCGACGAACAAAAACGCAAAAAAATCTTTTTAATTCAAGAGCTTCAAGCTAAGCGCAACAAGCTGGCGCAAGATATTGCTATCATTAAAAAAAATAATGGTGATGCTTCGCCATTTTTACAAGAATCAAAAAATATTAATGCACTTTTAATTGATGCTGAAAAAAATTTAGAAAGCGAAGAAATTCTTAATGAAAAACTTTTAAATATTCCCAATATTCCTTATCACGAAGTGCCAGTAGGCGCGGATGAAAATGATAATATTGAAATTGAAAAATTTGGCGAACCAAGAAAATTTGATTTTTTACCAAAATCTCACGAAGATCTTGGTGAAAAATTAAAAATGCTTGATTTTGAACAATCCGCCCAAATGTCGGGAGCGCGATTTTCAACTTTAAGCGGTGATTTAGCTCGTCTCGAAAGAGCGCTTTCAAATTTTATGCTCGATATCGCCACCGCCAATAATTATACCGAAGTTTCGCCACCAAATTTAGTAAAATCCGAAGCCATGAAATTTTCAGGACAATTGCCAAAATTTTCTGAAGAAGCTTTCATTACAACCGACGGCTATTGGCTCATACCAACCTCCGAAGTCTCTTTGGTAAACTTAGTTGCCAAAAAAACTTTTGCAGAAAATGATTTACCGATGCGCTTCACCGCCTTCACCCCATGCTTTAGAAGAGAAGCGGGATCAGCGGGCAAAGATACTCGAGGCATGATTCGCCAACATCAATTTAAAAAAGTCGAATTGGTTTCAATAACTTCACAAGAAAATTCTAATCATGAGCATGAAAGAATGACCAACATTGCTTGCGAAGTTTTGCAAAAACTTAATTTGCCTTATCGTAAAATTTTATTATGCTCGGGCGATATGGGTTTTTGCGCGCAAAAAACTTATGATTTGGAGGTGTGGTTTCCTTCGCAAAATAAATATCGCGAAATTTCAAGCTGTTCAAATTGCGGTGATTTCCAAGCGCGCCGAGCCAATATAAAATATAAAGATAAAGATGGGAAAAGTCATTTTGCTCATACCTTAAATGGCTCGTCATTAGCGGTTGGACGCACCCTTATTGCAATTTTAGAAAATTATCAAAATAACGATGGTTCGATTGAAGTTCCACAAGCTTTACAATCTTATATGGCAAATAAAAAGAAAATTTCTTGCTAAATTCAACAACCACTTTATTCTTTGACACCTTATAAATTTTTAACTTAATTTTTTTTTAAAAATGGCTAACACTAAATCAGCGAAGAAGGCTTTTCGCTCTAGCGAGAAAAAGAACATCGTCAACACTTCTCGCATTAATCGCATCAGATCTTTTATTAAAAAAGTCGATGGCGCAATTAAAGTTGGTGACGAATTAAAAGCTCGCGAAGCTTTTAAAAATCTTGAACCAGAAATCATGCGTGGCGTAACCAAAAAAGTTTTGAAGCTAAATACCGCTTCTCGCAAGCTTTCTAGGCTTTCAACCGCTATTCGTAAAATCAAGAAATAGCTTTTGATAAAATAAATTTTATCAAATTAACCACTGCAAATCATGTCAATAATTAGCAAGATCAGAGTTTCCCTCAATAATTGCAAAGTCGATTTTATGTCAATTCATAAAATCGCTTTGGTGCTTTCGATTGTATTTATGATTGGCTCCCTAATATTGGTTTTCACCAAGGGGCTCAATTATGGAATTGATTTTGCTGGTGGCGTTTTAATTGAAGCGCGCATCGAGAGTAATCCCGATATTTCTAAAATTCGCGAAGCCTTATCTAACAAAATTGACGATATTCATATTCAAGAATCTGGAGAAAATGATGTTCTAATTCGCGTCTCCAAAGCTTCTCAAAATCAAGATAAATTAATCAAAAAAATCCAAGATATTTTAGAAGAAAATTTCGATAAAGTTGAATATCGTAAAATTGATTTCGTCGGCCCACAAGTCGGCTCTGAATTAATTTTTAAAGGCTTCCTCGCATTATTTTTATCATTTATTTTTATAATGATTTACATCTGGATTCGTTTCGATTGGCAATTTGGCCTTGGTGGCATTTTCGCCCTTCTTCACGACGCGATTGTTACTCTCGGATTTTTTTCGATTACAGGCCTAGAATTCAACTTAACTTCAATTGCCTCGATCCTCACCATCATTGGTTATTCGATCAATGACTCGGTGGTAATTTACGATCGTATTCGTGAAAATTTACGCAAATTTTCAAAAATGGATCTCATAACTCTCATAAATTCAAGCACCAACTCAACTCTGAGTCGAACCATTTTAACCGCCAGCACCACCTTAATTTCATTGCTGGCATTGATTTTCTTTGGTGGAGAGGCCTTGTTTAGCTTTAGCGTTGCAACCTTCTTTGGCATCGCTCTTGGAACTTATTCTTCAATTTATATTTCCGCACCAATTTTACTTTATTTCGATCCAAGAAAAAAAGAAGAAAGCAAATAGTCTACCATTCCAATTCTTTTTTACTGGCTTTAAGATTTTGCTCATACATCATAAGAATAGTCGAATAGCTACACATATCAAGGGTTGCGGAACAATAATCTTCGATCACCTTATCCATAATTTTTTTATCCTGAGCTTGCGTAAGCTTTTTAAAAGAATCAAGATTTTGTTGCTCCATCATTCTTAAAGTTGAATGATTACACATATCAATTGAGCCACTGCAATAATCTTGTTTAACGCGATCTTTTATGCAATACCATTTCCAATAAAAAAAGTATCACTTAAGGACCGTAAATTAAGCTTCATCTTTTTGGCTAAAAATCTTCAAAAAGCCTCAGCAGTATGGGCATACGACTTCGTTTTTTAAAGATTTTTATCTCAAAAATATTTTGCTTAATTTAACATTTTTTATTGGAAATGGTATAATTTAACACTTCTTCTTTTTGAGTTTTTTCGTCAAAAATCATGGGATGGACAAAGTCGGCAAAAGCGTTTTTACTGAGTAAAAAAATCACTAGAGAAATTATTATTTTATGCATTTTTAATAAAATTAAATGTTAGTTTTTATAATAATGCCAAAATCGATAATAAGTTCAATAGGATTTTAAATTAAGCTTTAAAAAGCGCTTCAATCGCATCTTCGATTCGCGAAAATTTAAAATCATAACCATTTTCAACCGCCTTATGTGGTGCGATTTTTTGCGAAGAAAGCAAAAGCTCTTCACCCATTTTTCCAAAAAGATTTTTAGCAATTATTTTAGGCATATGAAATAAATATGGGCGCGCAAATTTTTTGGCTAATTTTTGAGAAAATTCGTGATTTGAACATGCGTTCGGAGATGTCAAATTAATGGCTCCCGCGATTGAAAAATTATTCATGATTAAATCTAGAATTCCCATAAAATCATCCAAATGAATCCAGCTCATAATTTGCGTGCCATCGCCAATTTTTCCACCAAGTCCCAATTTAAAAGGTGGCGTAAGTTTTTTTATAATACCACCACCCTCGCCTACAACTACGCCAGTTCGAAGCAAAACCACTCGAGTTTTATCTTGCGCTTTTAAAGCGATTTCTTCCCAATCTTTGCATAATTTTTGTGAAAATAAATTTTGCTTGGTCGGTTGCGAATTTTCGCTAAAAATTATTGAGTTTGAAGTGCCATAAACTCCAATCGCCGAACCGCTTATAAAAAGTTTCGGCGCATTTTCGCTATTACTAATTTTTTCAACAATTTTTTGTGTAATATTGAGGCGACTATCACGAATTTCTTGTTGATTTTTTTGCGTCCAATAAACTGAAATCGGCGCGCCCGCCAAGTTTATCACAATATCATAATTAAAATTTTCATCATCTAAATCATTAATATATTTTAGATTTTTATGCGCTGAAATTTTATTTTTTTGACGCGTAAGCGCAACAATTTGATGCCCGCCTTGTAAAAGTTCTTGGCATAATTTTGAACCAATAAATCCGGTGGCGCCAGTGATTAAGAATTTGCAATTTTTTTGTATAAGTTTAATCATAAATTTATAAATTTTTAGGTCATTTTTAACTTTCTAAAAAATATGCGCAATTTAATTTTTATTTTAGGCGATCAACTTTCTGCGAGCGTTTCTTCGCTTCAAGATTTTGATAAAAACCTCGATGCAATATTGATGGCAGAGGTCTGGGACGAAGCTAAATACGCTCCACATCATCAAAAAAAATTGGTTTTAATTTTTTCGGCGATGCGTCATTTTAGAAATTATTTACAAGAAAATGGTTATAAAATTTTTTATACCAAGCTTGATGAAAAAGATAATCGTGGCAGTTTTGATGGCGAACTTTTAAAGTTTTATCAACAATTAAAACCTCAAAAAATAATCGTGACCGAACCTTCTGAATATCGTGTTTTGAAGCTTTTCAACGATTTTCAAGAAAAAAATAAAGTGTCTTTAGAAATTCGCAATGACGATCGCTTCATTTGTTCTCATCACGAATTTGCTAATTTTGTTAAAGATAAAAAAACTTTATTACTTGAAAATTTTTATCACCAAATGCGTAAAAAAACTAAAATTTTGATGGAGGAACCGCCAAAAAAACCGCGCGCAAAATCAACTACCAAGCAAGAATTAAAGCCAGTCGGAGGCAAGTGGAATTATGACAAAGAAAATCGCCAAACCATGCCCGCTGAAATTAAACCGCCAAAAATTTTAAAACTAAAAACTTCACAAATTACTTTGGAAGTTATTGCGATGGTTAAGAAAAATTTTCCAAAAAACTTTGGAGAAATTGACAATTTTAACTTTGCCACAAGCGCTTTTGAAGCCGATTTGCATTTTGCAGATTTTTTACAAAATCGGTTAAAAAATTTTGGAAATTATCAAGATGCCATGCGTCACGATGTTGATTTTGGTTTTCATAGCATCATCTCGATGTATATCAATATTGGCTTGCTCGACGCTTTAACTTGCGCAAAAAAAGTCGAGGAAGAATATTTTAAAGGTAATTGCGATCTTGCAAGCGCCGAAGGATTTATTCGCCAAATCATTGGCTGGCGCGAATATATTCGTGGAATTTATTGGCATTTTATGCCAAAATATCGCGAATTAAATTATTTTAATCATCAACGAAAATTGCCTGATTTTTATTGGGATGAAAATAAAACCAAAATGAATTGCTTAAATATTGCCATTAAACAAACGCGCCAAAACGCCTACAGCCATCATATTCAAAGATTGATGATAACTGGCAATTTTGCCTTGCTCGCCGAAATTAATCCCGATGCAATTGATGAATGGTATTTGGGAGTTTATGCCGATGCTTTTGAGTGGGTTGAAATGCCAAATACGCGCGGAATGGCAATTTATGCCGATGGCGGAATTGTAGCTTCGAAACCTTATTGCTCTAGTGGAAATTATATTAACAAAATGTCGAATTTTTGTAAAAATTGTTATTTTGATGTGAAAAAAACTACCAACGAAAATTCACTGGTTAAAAATGCTTGTCCATTTAATTATTTATATTGGAATTTTTTAATTAAAAATGAAAAATTACTCAAAAATAACGCACGACTTTTTTATCCTTACGCTAATTTAAAGCGCAAATCTGAGCAAGAAATTTTAGCCATAAAAAAATCGGCGGATGAATTTTTTAATGAAATAAAAATCTAATATGCTCAATCCTCAACAACTCGAACTTTATTCGCGCAATATTTTACTTAATGAAATTGGCGAAGTTGGACAACAAAAATTATTACAAAGCAAAATTTTGGTGATTGGCGCTGGTGGACTTGGCTCTTCATTGCTACAATATCTAGTCTGTGCGGGAGTTGGTAATATTGGAATTATTGATAATGACAAAGTTGAATTATCAAATTTACAGCGCCAAATAATTCACGATTTTAGTAAATTAAATATTCAAAAAGTTCATAGCGCTGAAGAAAAATTGCGCAAATTAAATCCTGATTTAAATCTAAAAGTTTATCCAATTCGCGCCGATTACGATAATTTAAGCAAACTCGTCAAAGATTATGAAGTTATCATTGACGCCACCGATAATTTTCCTAGCCGTTTCATAATTAATCAAGTGTGTTTTGAGCAAAAAAAACCTTTGGTTTTTGGCGCGGTTAAAGGCTTTCAAGGGCAATTAAGTATTTTTAAAGCTTACGAAAATAATCAACCTTGTTATGCGTGTTTTAATCCAAATATTGTTGATGAAAAATTTGAATTACCATTGAGTGAAAAAGGCATTTTAGGTGCGGTAGCTGGGACTTTAGGGGCTATGCAAGCGACCTACGCAATTAAAGAAATTTTAAAAATCGGCGAAGATATTTCTGGTAAAATTTTAATTTTTGATTTTTTAAAAAATGATTTTCGCAAAACGGTTCTAAATAAAAATCCGAATTGCTCAATTTGTAACTTAAAATAAATCAAATTTATTTTAAGTTTAAAGTTAAATTGCGCTTTTGATTAGAAGAGCTTTAGCTTATTAAATCACATTCTCACTTGACTTGAAATTTAAAAAATTTTATAAATAGCAACTCGTTTTTTCGAATTTCCTAGAAAAAATATGCATTTTGGGGCGTAGCCAAGTGGTAAGGCAGCGGTTTTTGATACCGCCACCCGTAGGTTCGAATCCTGCCGCCCCAACCAAATAATTTATCCACAAAAGTTAATCGGCAGGTTCGAACCTTAGGTTCGACAATTCGAGCAAAGCGAGAATTGAAACGCACGCAAAAATAAAATATATTTTGTGCGTAATCCTGCCGCCCCAACCAATCCTCGTCGAATTTTAAGCGCTTACTTCAATACCAGTCTAACTCAAAAATATAAAATTAAGCAAAATATTTTTGAGATAAAAATTGTTAAAAAATAAAGTCGTATGCCCATACGGCTGAAATTTTTTGACAATTTTTAGCCAAAAAGATGAAGTTTAATTTTTTATTTTTGGGTTGGATTGGTATTTATGTTCATCGAACCCTCAAAGCTCAATGTATTAAAATACATTTTCGCTTTTCGTCTCTCGAACGCCTCGTAATCATCTTAAAATTCTTAGAGGATTATGTTCTCGAATTTTCTTAATCATCTTAAAATTCTTAGAGAATTTCGTGCGTCGAACTTTAAGCGATTTCGGAATCCAGCTCCCCCCTTGAGGGGGAGCAGGCGAACGA
>CAMDCJ010000043.1 GCA_945890035.1 Rickettsia typhi | reverse complement strand
TAGCAAATGGGGCATTTTTGCCAAATCGGCAATCATAAATTCTCCACCAATATCTTTTCCTAAAATCATCGGCAAGGAAAATTGCGAAAATTTGTAATCGCGCGACTCAAGAATTTCACGCAAAAAAATCATTTCGCGTTTTGGATTTGGAAGCTCAATGCCGATTGAAGTTTTGCCAGCAACGACCGCAATACGGGCGGAAACCGCACTCATCGAACGCGCAATATCGTCGGACAAAGAAATGACTCGCGAAGCCTTCGTACCGGCTTCTGGCTCAAATTCATGAAGCGTGATGACTGGCCCGACTTTAGTGCCAACATTGACACCGCGCACACCAAAATCATCTAAAACTTTTAGCAACATTTTGGATTGACTTTCAACAAGTTCTTTCGGTACTTTTTTATCTTTATTTTCAGCGGAACGATCGGTTAATAACTCACAAGTTGGCAAAACATAAGAGCTTTTGCGTTGCTTAGGTTTTTTAATTTTACTTGATGACTTAAGTTGTTTTTTTAAATCTTCATTACTAGTCTTTGCGACTTCAGCTTCAAAGGACATGTTGCTTTCATCTTCAAATTCTTGATTATTTTCAATAATTTTTTTATCGACATTTTTTGGTATAATTTTTTGCGAATTTTTAGATAAAAAATTATCAAAAATATTATTTAAATCTTTTGGCAATAAATATTTTTCAAAAATATAACGCAACCAAATAAAAGTAAATCTGATCGAGTAAATCCAGTCTTTCAAAGAAACTTCAACGATTATGGAAAATAGCATTAAAGCCAATGAAAAACTGGCTATAAAAATTGCATATTTTGGGAATTTTTGTAATTTTAACAATAAAAATGAACCGTTAACACCGCCGAGCGAACTGAATTCCCACCAAGAAGGTTTAGGCACGAGGGCAAACATCAAACAAAAACTTAAAATGCAAATTGGAATAATTATCAACTTGCTCAAAAAATACTGAATACCGGAAATGTTAGACATTTGAAGCCCTAAACTAAAAGCAAAAATTACTCCAACAAAAGAACTTAAGCCTAAAATTTGAAAGGATAAATCGGCAATTCTTGCACCAAAAATTCCACCGAAATTTTTTATGTGATTTTCAGTTGAAAACGTGTTGAAAGATGGATCATTAACATCAAAAGTTATCAATATTAAAGCGTAATAAATTGCCAAAATTGTCACAAAAATTCCCGCAAGCCTTCTGAATAATTGAATTATAATTTGTAGCGATTTATTTATTATCATTCTTTAGTTAACAAATTGCGGGATGCCTTGAATGTTATCAATTACATCGCCATTTTTAAAATCAGTTTCCCCGTTTTGTTGTTTTATATAAACCGGAGGAATATTTTTAGGATTTTTATTTTGCCCTACCCTATCAACTTTATTAACTTTATTAACTTCATCAAGAGCATTTTGAATATTTAATTTTTTTGAGAAATTTTTTAAAAAAGAATCTTGTTCGGGTGGTAAATTTTCAACAAATGGCTCACCCTCATCAGTCTCCTTAAGCACAATTGGGGGATTATTATTAACAACATTATTGTTATTTTCAACGGGATCTACCTTGTTATTTTGTGTTAATTTTTTATCCTCCTCGGGCTCTTGGAGAAGCGCAATTAATTTTGGATTATTTTCTTTATTTAATAATTGATTGTTAGCACCATTTTCGCCCTCCGCAACTTGATTATTCCCTTTAACTTTAGATTTTTCATTGGCTTTAGCGTTGGCTAAAATTTTATCATTATGTTTTTTTATTATATGATTGTAAATCAATACTCTATTGGTGCTTTTAAAAGTATTTGGTGGTAATGGTTTTTCTTGTTGATAGCGGTTTGGATCACGATAATTCGGGTCGGCGCCATAAATTCCGGCAATCTTATTTAAATATTCATTTTGAAATTTTTTTGCTCGAGTCGCTCTTTTTTTCTTAACTTCATCAATGGTTTTTTTATCTTCCAAAATTCTTTGATCATCTATTTTTTTATATTCATCAACAAAAATGCATTTATCTTCGTAAAGACAACGATTTTTTCCACAATCACATCCGAAGGTTATGGCGTAGGAGCAAACGGCATATTTATCAAATTTAAAAGCACATTTATCGACACAACTATTACCAAAATCTCGCCACGATCCACGAGATTTTTCGCAAGAAAGTCTATCATCAAAAGTAGTTGATCTTACTATGTCGGCAAATGCATTTTTATTCAAAAATATAAACAAAAAACCACATAAAAAAACTGTGTTTTTGAATATTTTTGTAAATAAAATTTTATTATTATTTTTTAAAAATGGTTTCACAAAAAACTAACTCTTTATTTGATTCGTGATGTTAAAGATAATTAAGATATAGTTAATAATTTTTCTAATTCCGCAACAACTTTATCAGCCATTTCAGAACATGAAACAGTTTTTTGAAATTGAGTTGCGATATCTGCAGTTCTAGCGCCCGACTTCAAAACATTTTCAACCGCCAAATCAAGTTTATCGGCTTCTTTTAAGTAGCCGAAAGAATAACGAAGCATCATTGAAAAACTTAAAATCGTTGCCAAAGGATTAGCAATATTTTTGCCAGCAATATCAGGTGCCGAACCATGAACTGGCTCATATAAAGCGTATTGTTTGCCATTGCTTTGTTTTTCGCCAAGCGAAGCCGATGGCAACATTCCAAGTGAACCTGTAAGCATCGAAGCGGTGTCCGATAAAATATCGCCGAACATATTGCCAGTAACCATCACATCAAATTGTTTTGGATTGCGCACTAATTGCATCGAAGCATTATCAACATACATATGCTTTAATTCAATGTCAGGATAATATTTTGCACCAATTTCCGAAACAACTTCGCGCCACATTTCCGTAGTTTCGATAACATTAGCTTTGTCAATAGAGCATAATTTTTTGCCACGAATTTTTGCTAATTCGAATGCAACTTTGGCAATTCTTTCAACTTCTTTTGAATTATAAGTCATGGTATTTACGCCTTGCCTAGAGCCATCTTCAAGAGTTTTTACATATCTTGGTTCGCCAAAATATAAATCCCCCGTTAATTCACGCACAATCATAATATCCAAACCCTCAACAACCTCTCTTTTTAAAGTTGAGCTATCTGCCAAAGCATCAAAAACCTTAGCGGGACGGAGGTTTGCAAAAAGTGCTAATTCTTTACGAATTCCAAGTAAGCCACGCTCAGGACGATTTTTATATTCCAAAGTTTCCCACTTTGGACCGCCTACAGCGCCAAGTAAAATAGCGTCCGCTTCTTTGGCTAAATCCAAAGTTTCTTGTGGAAATGGCGTACCTTTTTCATCATAAGCAATTCCACCTAAAAGCGCATTTTCTGTTTCAAATTTTTTGTCGGTATTTTTAGTAAAAAAATCAATAATTTTTTTAGTTTGTAAAACCACTTCTGGACCAATTCCGTCGCCTTCAATTAATAAAATTTTTTTCATAAATTTTGTTATTTTAAAATAATAATTTGACTTAATTCATTAAATAATTTTTTTGATAATTCTTCGCTTTTAGCATTAAGCCAACTTTGCGAAGATTCATCAAAAGAAAAATAATCGGCGCCTAAAAAAGGCGAAGAATACCAAATTTTTTGATTGCCCGCATTGCGATTAATGATAAAAGTTTTTTTGTTACTATTAATTATAATTTCAAGAATGCCTTCTTGATATTCAACCTCTAGGATAGAATCAACATCCTGCAATTCAATTTTTTCGGCTAAATTTTGCAAAAAATTTTCGCACAAACTATAAAAATTCATAAAGATTTACGGATAAATTTCATTAACAATCCAGCCATCGAGCGTTTTTTCGTAAAGATGGCGATGATGAATTCGAAAATCGCCCTCCTCCCAAAATTCAATCGCACGCGGTTTTACACGAAATCCCGACCAAAAGAACGGTCGATCAACTTCTTGATTTTCAAATTGCGTTGTTATTTCACTAATTCTATTTTCAAATTCTTGCCAATTTTCCATTTTTTGAGATTGCTTTGAAGCCCAAGCTCCTATTTGACTCTCCCTTCTTCTTGAAGCAAAATATTCATCGGCCTCAGCCGTTGAAACTGGCTCAATTTCGCCTTCAATTCTTACTTGACGACCCAATATTCCCCAATAAAAACACAATGCGACATTTTGATTTTGCTTTAATTCTTGACCTTTGCGACTAGTTAAATTGGTATAAAAACAAAAACCTCTTTCATCAAATTTTTTTAGAAGAACCATGCGCGAAGATGGTTTATTATCAAGGCTTGAAGTGGCAAGACACATGGCGCTTGGCTCAACAATTTTAGAATTATTTGTGGCCTCATTGAACCATTTTTCAAATATTTCAAATGGAATTTTATGATTGACTTTGTTTTGAATCATCTGTTTATTAATTGATTTTAATATTCAAATTTATTTATTAAAAAATGCACTTCAATTTTAATTATTTTATTCGCTTTATTTTAATTATTATTATTTCTTTATTCTATTTGAAATATCGAAATAATCAATGCATTAAAAAACAAAATTGCAAACCATATTTTATTTCAAATTTCTTGAGTTTTAAAAAGGAATTTTCATCCATTATCCCAGTTACCTACAAACTTGAAGACAATTCAGCAAATATCGATATATCAATTGAATCTTCGCCAAAAATAGAAGATTCACCTAGATTTAAAAATTTACCAGAAGATGAACTTAAAAATTATATTCTTACAATAAATTACCTAAAAACAACGGGCTATGCCGATGTTGATTTAATAAATGATAATGACATGATTGTAAAAAAGTTTACTTTAAGAAATACTTCAAAAAATGCTATCAAGGTCTTTCCAAAAATGATTTTTAATGAAAAATATTTCAAGATTTATAATTGTTTTTGTGGTTCAAAAATTATCCTTGAACCAATGTCGACAAAGGATATTTTTATATATTTTAAAGTTAAAGATTTTATAGAAAATGATAAAAATAATAATGATGCTAGAAGTCAACAAAATGAACTTAACAATTTCTCAATTAGGGTTTCGATATAAAAATAATAAAATTATTTTTTATTCACTAGCTATAATTTTATTAATAATGATTATTTAAAATAAATAATAATAACTTTGGCGCATTCTAAAGTTTAGAAGAAGTTATAAATGAATGTTGAGGATTTTGATTTGAAATTTTTTAATGTCGGGAGCCACCACCACGCAAACCCAGCGTGTGTATTCATATTCGCTGTAAAAGCTTTTGTATTCTGATACACTCCCGACAAGGATTATTATTCAATATAATTTTTCTTCTTGCAAGTATTTTTTTTAAAAAAAACATGAAATGTTATTTAAATATAAAAAAATTGTTTTAAAAAATATAAAACAATAAAAAAATTGATATTTGTGATATTAAATGATTTTTAAAGTAATTATTCTTTTTTTAGCTTTACTTAAACCGCTCGAAGCATATTGCCAAGAAGCTTCGGATCTTTCCATCTTTGATAAAAATAAAGTATTTTCAATAATTTCTGTAAATTATTTTTATAATAACCAACCCTTATTTAAAAATTCAAAAATTAAATGTGAAATTGAATTTTACGATGATTACAAACAAAAAGTTATTTCAAAAATTGATGAAAATAGCAATTATATAATTCTCGCTTCCAATCCAGGAAAAATTTTTTTAGATAATATAAAATGTTCTCGCCATTCGATTCCATTAATTTACGGAGCTTCGCGCTTTAAAATAGTTGATGATATGGGTTTTTTAGCTCATCAAGGTTATGTTAATTATGTTGGCGAATTAAATTTATATTATTACCCAACTTTATTTAAATTTCTTGATATTTTTAATTTATCAAGGCTTTCTAATGATGATAGCGGAACCCTTAAGATTAAAGTTAATGATAATATTTTTGAAGCTTTAAACTTTATAAATTCACGGTTTAAAAATATTTATCATTTAAAATTAACCAAATCTCTTTTGGAAGATCGTTATAACTTAAAACCAAACGATGCTCCCGAGATATATTCGCAACAAAATATTGAAAGAGATTTGCAAAGAAATATGCCTCCGCAACCCATGATTTACAACACATATTTACAAAATAATGATTCTAATGATTCCAAAATTATGATTGAAGAAAATGCTGAAAAAGATAAACTTAAATCTTCAATTGAAACCGTTAAACAACAAGATTTGCTTGAAAAATTTAATGATGAAATGATCAAAACAGATACTGAATACAAAGCTCCCGAACATCCATATATTGCCCAAAGATATTCTGATTTTTATAGCCCCGTTTATAACCCTTATTACTTAATTAAAAACAGCTCTGGTTATAACATAATGAATACTCTAGGAGTTCAAGACCCCGTTATAGAACATCCGCATTAAGTTATTTTATTTTTACTTAATAAATATTTTTGAAATAAATCGGGGCGATTTTTTTGAGTAATTTTTTCAGCTTGTTCTTTGCGCCATTTTTCAATATTCGCATGATGCCCTGAAAGCAGAATTGAAGGCACTTCCCGCTCTAAAAAATTTGCCGGACGAGTGTAATGCGGATACTCCAATAAAAATTCATAATCATTGTTATCAGCATTTCCGAAGCTTTCTTGATCAAGCGATTGCTCTTTTCCAAGAACGCCCTTAACATTGCGCAAGATGGCGTCGATTAAGACATAACTGGCAATTTCACCGCCCGACAAAACATAATCACCAATCGAAATTTCTTCGACCTCAAAAATATCAATAATTCTTTGATCAATTCCTTCGTAGCGTCCACAAATAATATTAATTTCCGATTCTTGCGCTAAATCTTGCGCCATTTTTTGATTAAAAACTTTGCCTCGCGGTGAAGGATAAATAATTTTAGGTTTTTTAATATTTTGTGAAATATTTTTTTCTAAAGCGTGATGCAAAACATCGGGTTTAAAAACCATCCCCGCCCCTCCTCCAAAAGGCGCATCATCAACAGTTTTACGCTCATCAAAGCCGTAATCACGAATATTTATTATCTCCAATTGCCATAAATTTTTATTGAGCGCTTCGCCCGTTATTGATTTAGCTAAAATTTGCGGGAAAAGTTCGGGAAAAATTGTAAAAATTTTAAAATTTATCATGAAAATATTTTGTTTATTTGAATAATTTAATTTAAAATTATAATATTATTTTCTTAAAATAACTTAACTTTTTAAAAATGTCGTTAAAAATTGAAAATTCTTTAGTAAAAATTGATTGCAAAAAAACCTTTGGCATTAATTGTAATTTTGAAATAAAAGGCTTCGGAGCCACATCAGATCTAGTTCCAACACTCGATAAAAATTATTTATTTGACGAAAAAACTAGTAAAGCAATTTTAGCGGGATTCGCTTACAATCAAAGAGTTTTGATTCAAGGAATGCACGGAACTGGCAAATCAACTCACATTGAACAAATCGCCTCGAGGCTTAATTGGCCGTGCATGCGCATTAATTTCGATTCACAAATTACGCGCTTGGATTTAGTTGGAAAAGATATAATAAAACTTAAAAATGATAAGCAAATTACCGAATTTAAAGAAGGGATAATTCCTTTTGCCCTTCGCAATGGAGTGGCTTTGGTGCTTGATGAATATGACGCCATAAAAACCGATGTTTCTTTTGTTATTCAACGCTTGCTTGAAGAAGATGGCAAGTTCGCTCTTCTCGAAGAAAACGAAATTATCACTCCTCATCCAAATTTCCGACTTTTTGCAACATCAAACACCTTGGGAGCCGGCGATGATTTAGGAATTTATCATGGCACCAATTTAATCAATCAAGCGCAAATGGATCGCTGGAATATCGTGGCCTCTTTGAATTATTTATCCGAAGATTATGAAATTGCTATTTTGCAAAAAAAATTGGCTTTTTTATCATCAAAAGAACATCAACAAACTTCGAAATTAATGGTAAGGATGGCTAATTTAAGTCGTGAAGCCTTTAAAAATGGCGATATTTCAAACTTGATTTCGCTAAGAACTTTAATTTCTTGGGGACGCAATATTGAAATTTTTAATTCAGTTAAAGATGCTTTTGTTTTAAGCTTTTATAACAAAATTATTGATGATGAAAAATCAGTAATTCATGAATTTTATCAACGAGTTTTTGGCGAAGAAATATAAAAATAAGTTTTATATTGCACGAGCTGAAAAGGTTAAAATAATTTCTTAACCCCTTTAGAATTAATGATTTTTTACCACAGAATTATTATTTTCTGGAGGCACCACGCCATGTTTTAAGTCTTTTATTTCATTAATAATTCTTTGCGACAATTGTTCTGGTTTTGAGTTTATTATATCATTGCCAACTAAATGCTTTAATTCGGGGTCCAGAGTTTGAATAATTTCACCACCCAAAGTTTTTTCTAAATGGAAGCCTTCATATTGAATAGAAGGTTTGTATGACTCAACGGGTTTTGAAAAAATTCTTTCTGGAAGCTCTTGAATTGACGCGGTTTTAACTAATTGAGTTTGATGGATTTGCAATGCAATTTCTGACAATTTTTTGATTTTTTCTTCGGCTTTTTTCTTAAGCCTGTTTAGCATATCAATCGCATCAAAATCACCCATTTCAAGCAATTCTATTTCTTTCGAAAGAATCATCTCGATTAAATTATACGACCCTTCTTGCATCGCATTATTTATATCTTTTTGATAAATATTTAATAATTTTTTATCTTCTCTAACTTTTTTTATGAGTAATAATTTTTCAATTTCATTTTCTAATCTTTCAATTATAGAAAGCTTGTCCTTATCTCGCTCTTCAAGCGCCATTTTCTTATGCTCGAAAAGATTAAATTGCGGGAGTTTTTTTGATTCATTTTTATATTTTTCTGCGAAAGTAGTCATTTTAAAAATTATTTTTAGAAAGCGGATGATGCTTTAAAACAGCATCGCGCAATTTGTTTTCAGAAATATGCGTATAAATTTCGGTCGTTGATATATCGCTATGCCCAAGCAATTCTTGTAAAACCCTTAAATCCGCCCCCTTGTTAAGAAGATGCGTAGCGAAAGAATGACGAAAAACATGCGGATGAACTCTCGAAGGTTCAATTTGCGCCTTTATCGCCAGCTCTTTAAGCATTTTATTAAATCTTTGTCTCGATAGTGGCTTATCGATAAAATCTTTAGAAATAGTTTGGTGAATTTTAATTTGATTAGGCTTTTTACATGAGCGAAAATTGCCCACAAAAAGCCATTTCGAATGATTTAGTCCGACCGCTTTTCTTAAAATTAAATATTTTGCTAAAATAATTTTAGAAGTTTCATTTAATGGTGCAATTCTTTCTTTATTGCCCTTGCCCTTAATGATTAAAAAATCATCAATGCCAAAATCTTTAAATTGCACCGCGTTAATTGGCAAATTAACCAATTCAGAAACTCTAAGTCCTGCCGAATAAAGAATTTCAAGCATGCAAGAGAGTTTTATACCAAACTCTGATTTGTCGTTAAGCAAAATATCAAGCATTTTAGTGACTTCATTTTCTGATAAAAATTTTGGTAAAATTTTATGACGCTTGGGACCGTGAATTTCAAGAACTGGGTTGATTTTTATAATATCTTCTTGCTCTAAAAAATTAAAAAAATGCTTAAAACATGAAATTTTTCGAGAAACTGAGGAGTTTTTTAAATCTTGTTGAGCATCCTCGCTAAAATATTTTTTTAAAATTTCTTTGGTACAATTTTCAAAAGAAATTTTTTTACTTTGAAGAAAAATTTCTAGAATTTCTAAATCTTTGCCATAAGACAAAATCGTGTTTTTCGACAAGCCGTCTTCGGCATGAATTTTTTGTAAAAAATTATTTATGTATTTTGAATTTTCAATTTTTTGCACAGAATTTAATCAAATAAAATTGACAATTCGTCGTCTTGTGTTTTTTTGCAATTGTTGATAATGCTTTTGATTTTAATATTTGTGGTGATATTTTTTTGTGGAATTTTATCATCTTCCATAATCAAATAAAAAGCTAATAAAACCATGCAAGAAAACCCAACAAAAATACAAAAACTTTTTAATAATTTCATGAATTTACCAAAAAAATATAAGTTTTTATTGCGATTAATAATTTTTATAAACTTGATGATAATTCATAATTTTATTTTAGCAAAAAATTTATGCGCGCAAATTTCAATAATTCGCGAATCTGAAACCGAGAAGGTCTTGCGCGATATTTGTTATCCAATTTTTAAAGTCGCCGGACTCGATACTAAAAATCTTAAAATTTATATCGTCAATGACAATTCAATTAATGCTTTCGTGTCGGGCGGACAAAATATTTTTATTAACTCAGGTTTAATCAAAAAATTTTCAGATCCAAGCGTTATTTCTGGAGTTATTGCCCACGAAATTGGACATATCGCCTCTTCGCATCTCGCTAGAGGAAGTGAGGCCTTTAGCAATAATGCTAACGCCACTCTTTTAGGATATTTACTTGGAATTGGCGCCATAATTTCTGGTAATCCTCAAGTTGGAAGCGCCATAATTTTAAGTAGCTCGCATGTTGGCAATCGCTTAGCATTAAAATTCAATCGCTCGCAAGAAGAGTCAGCGGATATTTTGGCGCTAAAATATCTTGAAAAACTCAAACTTCCGACCAAAGGTCTTCTTGAAATTATGAATTATTTTCAAGAGCAATCGGTTGGTTCTATAAATATTATAAATCCTTACGATCTAACGCATCCAATATCTTCATCGCGAATTCAATTAATCAAAAATTATTCTTTAAAATATAAATATGCCAACGCTAAATTTGATAAAAAAATTACTAAAGATTTTCATCGAGTTCAAGCAAAACTTGATGGTTTTTTAGATGATATTGAAACAACTTTTAGATCTCGAAAAAATCGCTTCGATGAAGATTCTCAACTCACCAAGGCAATTGCTTATTATAGAAAAAATGATTTTGTAGAATCACATAAATTACTCGACGAACTCTTAAAAAATAATCCTCAAGATGGTTTTTTATATGAACTTAAAGCCGAATTTTTATTTAATGAAAATAAAATTTACGAAGCAATTTTAAATTATAAAAAATCTTTAAATTATCTCGATGAACCATCGAAAACTTTGGCACAAATTGCCTTTGCTAATGCTATTTTAGAGTTAAAAAGTAATGATAAATTTTTGTTAAATTTGGCAATAGAAAATTTACAAAAATCTCAAAAATATGAAAGCGAAAATGCTCTTATTTTTAAAAGTCTTGCCAGCGCTTATACTCTTGATAACAAAGGCGGTAAGGCGTTTTTGGCATTAGCGGAATATAATTATATTTTAAAAGAAGATGATAAAGCTCAGAAACTTGCCGAAGAAGCTCTTAAAGAACTCGAAAAAACTCAAGATAAAATTTCGCAATTGCGCGCTCAAGATTTAATTGAAATCATTAAAAATAATAAAGACAAATCAAAATAATTTTTTGAAAATCTTTTTGGCTAAAAAGCTATAAAGGTTGGGTGCGCATACCAAAAAAGATTTGAATCTTAAAGTCGAATACGTTTATTATTCGGTACAAAATAACATTTAAAATTTAATTTATGAGACACAAAGACAATAATTACGGATTTTCGCCTAACGATTTATCTGGTTATAAATATGTGAGTCATGATTTTTCTTTTAAAGATTTAGAGGGGGTAATTTTTTCTGGTGCGCTTTTAAATAGCGCGAATTTTACTATGACAAATTTAAGTGGGGCAGATTTAAGTGAGGCAAATTTAAGTGGGGCAGATTTAAGTTTTGCAAATTTAGAGGGGGCAAATTTAACGGGGGCAGATTTAAGTGGGGCAAATTTAACGGGGGCAAAAGTGCTAGGAATAGATTTTTCAAAGGTAAAATCAATAAAGGGTGCAACATTTGGTCATAATATAGAGGAATTATTAACTATTGAAGAAATGACCGATGGTTCACGTATGACCGTACAGAAAGTTGTTATGGGTAATTCACGCTGTGTTGAATTATCTGATAGTATAGTTGATGGTATTTTGAATCTCTTGACATCGAATAGTTTATAAAAGAAACAATTAAAGCAAATATTGGGAATTGATGGGGAAATTGGAAAAGCTCCCGTGAAAGAATATTTAAATAAAGTTATAGGTGCAATTGATAAACTAGCAGTTATAGATGGAATTAATAAACTAGCAGTTAATATAAAAGAAGATAATGTAAAAAATGTAAAAGATAAAATAATTAAAATTCTTAATTGCGTTAATTCGCTTGAAAAAAAAATTAATAAACCAGGAGCAATTCCTTCGTATAGACCTGCTCCTACAATAGTTTCAACATCTGTGCATGAAGAAGGGTCAACCCAAGCTGGAGAAGGTGGTAGATGGGGTCTTAGAATGATTGTTAAATCCGGTAAAACTAAAATTGTACCTTTGGAATTTAGGGCCGGTAAAATTGTACCTTCTAAACCTAAAGGCCGATAGAGGTAAATAATTAAATCTCATAAGGATTTTTCTATTACTTAAAAACCATCGATCATCACAATTACCAATAAAATATATCAAAAATCATTCTAAAACTCTCCATCTATATGCTTAGACCACTACAAATTTCTACAAACTCTGAAAAGCTTCAGGCTGTAGCTCCCCCCTTGAGGGCTTACACCCCTACAATTTTTCACAAGCTCGGAAGTGCTTCATGCTGTTGCTCCCCCCTTGAGGGGGAGCGGATTCTAGAAACTTAACGGTAGTTAAGTTTCTAGAATCGTGGGGGGTCAAAAAAGCTAGAGATTTAATGGGTTTTAAGATTATGTAAAAAATTAAAACAAAAAAATTCCAAAAAAGACGATTTCTTGATTTT
>CAMDCJ010000042.1 GCA_945890035.1 Rickettsia typhi | reverse complement strand
TAATAAATTTAAAAGCGTTTTTGCGACCACTATTAATCATAAATGCAAAAGTGCTTACATAGCCTAGACACTGATTTTTAAAGGTTTCTTGATAGTTTTTGTCGAGCAAATATTTGGAATGATAAATTTTAATTTGTGGGAAATTATGTTTAAGCCAATCGGCAATTTTTTCTGCCGATTCAGTCGCGCGGTTCATTCTTAAATATAAAGTTTCCAAAGAGCGACCGATCATCCATGAAGAATGTGGATCGAGATGCGATCCGAAAGCGATGCGAGAAGAACGAATTTTTTCCATCAAAGATTTTTTGCCAACCACCGCTCCCGCAACTAAATCACTATGTCCGCCGATATATTTAGTAAGCGAATAACACACCAAATCAACGCCGTGAAGTAATGGTTTTTGAAAAACTGGTCCGAGCAAAGTGTTATCGCAAATAATTGGAATTTCGCAATTATTTTCACGATTAAAATTATCGACCGCTTTACGGACTTTAGAAAAATCAACCAAAGCATTGGTAGGATTTCCGGGAGTTTCGATAAAAACGGCACCAATTCGTCCAATTTTTTTACCGTCTTCGAGGGCTTGCGAAATTTTTTCATAATCCAAACCGCAAGTAAATTCTAAAGAATTTATGCCCCAATTTTTTAAACCATTGCGAATTAAGCCTTCGGTTCCGCCATAAAGTGGCGAAGAGTGAACGATTACATCATTTGGTTTTAATAGTGCTAGAAATGTTGTGCTAATTGCCGCCATGCCACTTGAAAAAACCGCGCAAGAATCGCCATTCTCAAGCAATGCGATACGATCTTCAACAATTTCTAAATTTGGATGATTGATGCGACTATAAATTAATCCGCCGACGGAAGATTGTGGGGCGGGTTTTTTGCCGGTTGCGACTTCAAAAAAATCGGCACCATCTTCGGCACTTTTAAAAGCGAAGGTTGAAGTTAAGAAAACTGGAGGTTTAACCGAGCCTTCTGACATAAAGGGGTCGTAGCCATATGACATCATTTGTGTTTCTAAACTTAAAGTGTGTTCACCAATTTTAGTTTTTTTGTAAGAATTTTTATTCATTTTTGTTATGGAATTTTATTTTTTTTATTGAATATTTAAAAATGTTAATTTGCATGGCACAACAAGTAAACTTAAAAATATGAATGAGTTAAATTTTCAAGATATTTTATCGGCGGAAAATAGAATAAAAAATTATATAAAAAATACAGCAATTATTTCGAATAAAAAAATTGATGAACTTTTGGGTGCAGAAATATTTTTCAAAATGGATAATAGACAAGAGACCAATTCTTTCAAAGCCCGCGGAGCTTTTAATGCGGTTTTAGCTTATAAAGAAAAAAATGGTTTTTTACCAGAAAAAATTGTGGCGCAAAGCTCAGGAAATCATGCTCAAGCCGTTGCGTTTGTAGGTAAAAAATTTAATATTCCCGTCATAATTTATATGGCAAAAATAACTTCGCCAATCAAAGTTGAATCAACTCGCAAGCTCGGCGCCGAAGTTATTTTATGCGAAAAAAGAAGTGAAGCCAATCGTTTAGCCGAAGAAAAACAACAAGAGGGTTATTTTTTTATTCACCCTTCGGATAATGATGATGTCATCGCGGGTCAAGGCACTTGTATTTTGGAGGCAATTGAAAAAATCGGCGAAGTATCGGCGATCTTTGCTCCTTGCGGAGGCGGAGGTTTGCTTTCGGGTTGTTTAATTGCCAAAAGAGGCGTTTCACCACATGCGCAAGTTTTTGGTTGTGAGCCGTTGAATGCCAACGATGCTTCACGATCAGTTTTAGAAAATAAAATCGTTGGCTTCGAAGAATCTCCAATGACAATTGCCGATGGGGCTAGAACCCTAAAGGTTGCACAACGATGCTTTAATTATTTAAAACAACTTAATGGTATTTTAGAAATCCCAGAAGAAGAAATTATTTTTTGGCAAAAAGAATTAGAAAAAGAATTTCAAGAAAAAATTGAACCTACTTCAGCTCTTTCAATTGCTGGTTGCGCACAATATATAAAAAATAATTCACAAGCAAAAAATCAAAAATTTTTAGTAATAATTTCGGGCGGAAATTTATAAAAATAAAAATATGAAAAAGATTGCGATTGTAGGGTTTGGCTTTTGTGGAATAATGGTTTTTGGAAATATTTTAAGAAAAATTTCTGAACAAAATTCTCAAATAAAAATCAAATTTATTATTTTTGAAAAAAACGGCGCCGATGCTATAGGAGCTGGTTTTAGCAATTTTAATGATAATTATATTTTGAATGTTTCTGTTAAAAAAATGAGTCCGCTTGAAAATCAACCCAATGATTTTTTTAGATTTTTTACAAGAAAACTTCCCAGATATTTATAAAAAAAATGGTGCCGATGGCTATGTTCCTCGTAACATTTATGGTCAATATTTAAAAAAACTTCGCGATAATTTTTTTCAACTTGCCGATGATTTAAAAATTAATTATGAATTTATTGAACAACAAGTTGTTGATATTGAAGAGGGTTTTAAAATTATCACCGCTCTAGATATTATTGAAGCTGACAAGGTTGTTATATCTTCAAGCTTTGTTCAATCGCAACTTAATTATTGCGATAATGATGAAACATTAATTTGGCCATTATGGTCAAAAAATTCTAAAAATTTTCATCAGAAAAATAATTTTAATGGCGATGATAAAATTTGTATAATTGGCGCTGGGCTTAGCGCGATAGATATTTTGGTTGGGTTAAATGCTAAAAATTTTTCAGGAAAAATTTATGCTATTTCGCGCAGAGGAAATTTTCCTAAACCACATTTTTTTCAACACAATTTAGAGACAAAGCAGGATTTGATTGATTGTATTAATGTTGATGACGCAAAGTTGGGAATTTTAAATATTTCATTAAAATTTAGAAAATATTTAAGAAATAATAAAGAGTGCGATTTGCGGGATTTAATTGATTCAATTCGCGGTAAAACCAAAGCTTTGTGGCATAATTTAGATGAAAAAATAAAAGAAATTTTTTAAAAAAAATATTGCCATATTGGAATATTTTTCGGCATCGCGTTCCGAATTCTTCGTTGGAAATAGTTAACAAAATGATCAAAAATAATCGATTAGAAATTATTAAAAGTTCGGTTAAATCTATTACGAAGAAAGGTGATAAATTTATAATTAGCACCGGCAAGGAAAGCTTAGAATGCGATTATATGGTAAATTGCTTGGGTTTTGATTACAACATCAAAAATTATCCACTAATTGAATCTATGACAAGGAAAAACTTGTTACAAAAAGATTTGATTTTGGTAAAAAGTAATCACCCAAAAATTTATTTGGTTGGAGGTTTAAATATTGGAAGAGATTTTGAAATTACTGCGGTTCCGGATATAAAAATAGATGCAAATTTGGTTGCACAAGAAATATTTTCAAAAATTAAATTTTGATTATACTTTTTTAAAATGACCGTCGATGTTGGCGCCGTCTTCAACTGATAAAATATCATATTCAATCTCGCCAGTAACTTTTGCTTTGCTGGCAATGCTAATGTTTTTAGCTTTAATTGTACCTTCAAATTTTCCACGGATACTAAAATTTTCAGCGAAAACCGTGCCATAAATTGCGCCGTTTTCACGTAAAATCACGGAGTTACCATTAATGGTTCCGTTGATATTTCCTTCGATTTCAATAATTCCAGCACTAAAGATTTCACCTTGAATTTTTAAGTCGCGAGATAATATTGTGGGAGTGGATTTGAAATTTGTCAAAACATCTAGTTTTTTTGTTATAACTTCACCATCTGATAAACTTTGTGCTGAGGTTGCTTGATTAAGCTTTGCGCGAATATTAGATATCGACATATTTTATTTCATTTTCATTGTTAATTAAAGTATCCCCAGCTTCCAAGAATTTTTTTGGATTAAGTGGTACGTTTTTATAGCGAACTTCATAATGTAGGTGCGCTCCAGTACTTCTACCTGTAGTGCCTTGAATACCTATAACTTTCCCTAGTTTTATTTTTTCGCCTTCGGAAACTTTAATTTTAGACAAATGTCCATAACGAGTTGTAACTCCGTAACCATGATCGATAACTACTGCGTTACCATAATCACTAAACCATCTAGCGAGAATAACTTTTCCAGGAGATGGGCTTATAACTTTTTCGCGTGAAGCGCCAACAAAATCAAGACCACGATGCGGTGTGTGTCGATGATTTATTGGGTCAATTCTAGTTCCAAAGCCACTAGAAATGTAATAATTTTTCATTGGTCGACCGAGAGGCAAAGCTTTTGTAAGCTTCTCAAGGACCATCAAATATTCAATTCCGCCATTAAATTGAGCTTGTTCGATTTGTCTTTCAATGAATTCAGGATCGGATATTTGTTTTTCTGACAATGCCTTTTCGAGCTCGTTATCGAAATTATCATCCGGACCACCTTTTGGCAAACTACTAATTTTTGATTTTTCGTTTAAGGAATATTCTTTAATCTTTTGATTTTTAATTTTTTCAATATCGATGACTGGTCTTTTAATGTTCAGACCAGTTTTTAATATCGCTTTTTCAATTTTTTTAATTCTATAAGAGCTTGTATTAACAAATGAACTTATGTGCTGGTGGGAAGCCTTTATTTCATTTAGAGTTTGCTTGTCTTTTTTTGTTAAATTTTCTTCATCTAAATCTTTTGGTTTGATGAATTTTTCTTTGTACATATTAACATTTTGCACTGGACCATTAATTGTAGAAAAATATTGATTAACTTTTTTTAATTTTTCATTTACAATAATAAACTCATCGGAAAAAAATGAATTAGCGACCTTCAGTTTGTTGATTTCTTCAGATTTTGTGTTGATTATTTTATCGTAATTTAACGATTGAGTAAAAAGATTTATTATCCAGGCAATAAGTATATAACAGAAAGCTTGAGAGAATGGTCCAAAGGTTACGCTGCGAATTTTTTGATTCGTCACGAAAAGAATGGTTCTTTTGGTAAAAATCAATTTAAAAATGCGCACAAAATATTTTGCGATCCCAAGCAACAAAGGCTCGGCGACGATTTTTAATTTTTTTCTTAGTATAAATTTCTTCATTAAAACTATTTTTTAATGCGATGGTTTGTCGATCGCATATATTAAAATTAGACTGGTTAATATTTTCGAAGCCCGTTTTGCTAGAGCTTATTTATTTTTTTTACAAACTATTTTTTGATTTCATGAAATTTTATAATCGTCAGCAAGAAATGTCAATATTATTTAATAAATTGAAGTTAATATACTCAGAATAAGAAAAAATTATTATTGGCAAATCAATGCTATTGACAAAATTTTTCAAAATTTTTAAAATAAAAACATTCAAATAAATTAATTTTTATAAATCAATGTCAGTAGCTAAAACACAGAAAGCTCCTTTGGAGGGCTTTAATCCTAAACAACATTTAATAAATGTTGTAATGACCGATGGTACAAAATTCCAAGCACTTACTTCTTGGGGAAAAGAGGACGCCACTCTTACTCTTGATGTGGATCCAAAAAATCATCCAGCCTGGCAAGATAATAAGAATCAAGGATTCATTAACGCCAACAATGAAAGAGTTAACAAATTCAAAAGTAAATTTGATTTTGATTTTGGCGTCGATACCAAAAAACCTCAAGAATAAAATCAAACAAAGTCAGTGAAGTCAATTCTCTGTTTCTCTGGGTGGGGTCAAAATTTTAAATCTCTCGAGTCGTGTTTTTCCCAAGACATCTTAGAAAGATTTAAAATTTCTTCTATCAACTACTCAATATTTGAAGGCTTTGAGGATTTAAAAAAATCTCTTAATAACTCCCCATCTAATCCTGATATTATTGTCGGTTGGAGTCTAGGCGGTCAAATATCTCTGAGGCTTATTCAAGATAAAATTTTCCATCCCAAACTACTTATTTTAATAGCGCCACCTTTTCAAATGGTTAAGGATGAAAAAATTCAAGCAGGTATGTCCGTTAAAACATATAATGATTTTTTTCAAAACTTATCTCAAGCGCCAGATGCCACTCTAAAAAAATTTTCAGTTTTATCGATAATGAATGATAAAAACAAATCTCAAATTATTAAGAACCTCGAAATTAGCGATGAAAATCATCAAAAATTATTGATTTGGCTTAAAGAATTAAAAGATTTTTCATGTTTCGATCTTGATTTTACAAATATTCCACAAACATTATTCTACACTGGCGCGGGAGATATGGTGGTGCATAGTTCGCAATCGAAATATTTTGCTGAAAGAATTAAAGATTTTGAGTTGCATAATTTTGATAATTGTGGCCATGCTCCACATTTTAGCGATAAAGAACTGTTCAATAATATTTTAATAAAAAAGCTAAAATATTCGAATTTATTTTAGCTTTATTTATCTACTAAATCTTCATCGGCAATATTACCATGTTCAAGCCTTTAACATGAAGCCTTCTTTGCATAATGTAAGGGACATGGTTAAAGAGCGTTTGCGTAAAAATATTTTCATTGTCAAAAATAAATTTAGTTCCAAAGAAAATCACATTTTCATAATCTTTGGCAACGCGATCAGTGAGTTGCGATAATTTTTCGATTATATCGGTATCGTAGCCAATATAGGCTTTAGCAAATCGACCATTGGCATTGCAATAATTTTTATATTTACTTAAAACAGATTTAGTTTTTCTGCGCATATCATGCCATTTTCGCTCTTCGCGCAAGGTATTTGAATCAACTTCTCCGACTGTAACGAAGATAAAATTTTTAAAAATTCCGGGGAAGAGGTTTTTAATTTGAAGTAAGCAATTCATGCCACTTCCAAAAGTTTGATCAACGATAATTGCGGCGGTTGGAGCCCTCTTATCTATGGTTTCGAGAAGCGATGATGGACTCAAGCATTGTTCATGAAAATCATCAAATTGCGATTCTTTTAAAGCTAAATTTTGACGAAATTTTTGATAGACTCTTTTAATTGACCATCCAATGGCGACGAAGACAGAGGTTATAAGAATTGTAATCCAACCACCTTCATAAAATTTTTCAAAAATTGTAACCATTAAAATACTAAAACAAACTATGAATCCAGCAAGTGCTACCAACATTTTACTGAGCCAATTTTTTTGTCTTTTGCGATGACGAAGCCAATATATTGTAAGACCTAAAAGCGACAATGAAAAAGTAATGAACACATTTATCGAATATAAAACGACTAAAATATGAACCGACCCGCCAGTTATTATCAAGGTCGCAATGGCGGCTATTGCCATGAATAAGATGCCATTTTTTATAACTAATCTACTTGAAAGTGAGCTAAATGATTTTGGCATCCATTCATCGGAAGCCATGCTGGCAACAACATTTGGACCCGCAAGAAATCCGGCATTTGCCGCGACAATCAATAATCCAGCTTCTAAAATTAATACTACTGGAACAACGAATTTACCAAGTTGAATGTCGTTATAATACCAACCCTCGGTGATTGCGTAAAAAGTTGTGGCATTTAAAGTTTGTCCTTGGACTTTGTCAACACCCCACAAAAGATATAATAAAATTATTCCTGCCGCCATGAATGCCAAAGATATTGCCACTAAAAACATTGTGATTTTGGCTGTTCTAACTCTAGGCTCAGAGAGGGTGTTAACATTATTGGAAACCGCTTCCAAACCTGTGTAGGTTCCTCCCCCCATTGAAAAAGCTTTAAGAAAAATTGATAAAACAAATATCCAGCCCATGGCGCTTTTCATTTCCGAAACCTCTGCCGTTGCCTGTGGGATTAAAACTGGTAAGCCGTAACCATGAGCTATGATGCCGTGAATTATTAAGAAGAAGTGAGTAAAAATAAATCCTAAAAAAATTGGCAATAAAAATTTTATTGATTCCTTCATGCCTCTAAGATTTAGAACAGCTAGAAATGCTACAAAAAATATAGAGAGTATAAGTTTTGCACCTTGAAAATTTTGTGGTAAAAAACTAAAAATGGCATCGATTCCACTGGCAATTGAAATTGATATAGTCAAGACATAATCGACGATTAAAGCTGAGCCGGAAACCAAGCCAGCATATTTGCCAAGAAGTCTTGTGGCGACTCGATAACCACCGCCACCATTTGGAAATAATTCAATTACTTGAGTGTAAGCGTATGAAATTATAAAAACCGTAAGCGCGGTGGCGATTGCTAAGTAAATTGCTAATTCGGTGTGAGTTCCTAGAGCAACAAAGGCTTCTTCTGGACCATAACAAGACGATGAGATTCCATCGGCGCCAAGACCAACCCACGCTAGAAAAGCAACCAATGAAATGCTTCGGCGCGTTTCTTTGTCAAAAAAATCGCGCGGATTTCCAAATAAAAAATTTCTTAATTTTAATAACATAAATTTTGTTTCAACTTTGGCTAATTTTGAGAGTTATAAAAATTTAAACAACATAAATAATATTATTAATTTTTTAGGTTAATAGATTTAATTTTTTGTAAAATTTCAATAATCAATTTTGATGATTTAAATCCTCTTATTTCTTCAATTCCAGAAGATACATCAATAAATTCTGGATTGGCTATTTTAATTGCTTCATCAAGGTTAGCAAGATTAATTCCGCCAGATAAAAAATATGGTTTTATGGGTTTAAAATCTTTTAAAAATTCCCATTTAAAAGCTTTACCGCTCCCAGGATTTTTATTATCAAGCAAAAAATAATCTACATAATTTTCATAATTTTTAATTTTGTCCAAATCATTTTTTTCTGAAATTGAAATTGCTTTAATAATTGCAATATTAGGCAATTTTTTTCTTAAATTTTGAATATATTCAACATCTTCTTTGCCATGAAGTTGAAAAAAATTTGGTTGAAAATTTTGATTTATAATTTGTAAATTTTCTAATGTTTCATCGGCAACGACCGCGACTTTGTGGATATAGTTTGGAATTATCGATGAGAGCTTTTTTGATTCTTCAGGATTAACATAGCGGATTGAGTTTTTTACAAAAACAATTCCTAAAAAATCACAGCCATAATCAATTGCGGTTTTAATGGTTTTCAACTCGGTAAAACCGCAAAGTTTAATTTTCATATTCTAGAATTTAAATCCTGGAGGAAGCGGAATTCCAGCTGTTGCGCCACGAATTGCTTCGCCCGAACTGTCATCAGATTTTTTCTTGGCATCATTAAAAGAGGCGATAATTAAATCCTCAAGAATATCAATTTCATCTTTTGAAATTAAAGATGGGTCAATTGTAATTTTTTTTGCCACACCGCCACCATTTATAACAACCTTAACTAATCCTCCGCCAGAAGCGCCTTCATAGTCTTTATTGGCCAATTCGGCTTCCACTTTTTTCATCTTTTCTTGCACCTGTTGAGCTTGGCGCATCAATGCTTTTATGTCCATAATTAAGAAGATTTTGATTTAAAAAAATTTTTAGCTTTATATTCTAAAACCCTTTTGATTTTTCTGATATATCCAACCTTGTCAATATTTTCTTTTGCGTAAAGATCGTATTTGATGGTTTTTATACCCTTAATTTCAACGAATAAAGTTCCTATCTTAGAATCTTTTTTAATTGGTGCGTAAAGTGGACTTTTAAATTCCGTGCGGATTTTTATATCCTCAATTGATTTGTTGTGAGGAATATTAAAATCAATTCGATCTTTTATTATTGCCCCAACTTTACTTTTATGGCCAAGCCAAACATTAATTTTCGTTATTACCTCATCCTTTTCGAAAAAATTAATTTTTTTATAATTTTTAAAGCCATAATCAAATAATTCGGTGATAATATTTTCACGAAGTTTTGGATTCGGCGCTTTATTTACAACCGCCACCAATCTTCTATTTTCCCTTTTAACTACGGCCACAACGCCGTAACCACCTTGATTAGTATGGCCAGTTTTTCCACCTAAAGTGCCATCATAATTTTTTTTAATTAACGGATTGCGATTTCGTTGAGTTATATTGTGATAAGTAAATTCAGAAATTCCTAAAAATTTAGAATATTCTGGGAAATCTTCATAAAGCCTGAGCGTAAGAGTTGCTAAGTCGCGCAAAGTCATATAGTGACCATTTTCATGTAATCCGTGAGGATTCATAAAATGTGAATTTTTCATGTTTAATTCGAGTGCTTTTGAGTTCATGAGTTTAATAAAGGCGTCATAACTAGAAGATGTCGTTTGCGCTAAAGCGATTGCCGCATCGTTGGCAGAAACGGCCAATAAACCTTTGAGTAAATCTTCAATCGAAACTACATCGCCATAATTTAAAAACATCGAAGAGCCAGTTTTGCGCCAAGCATCTTTACCGATCATGCATCGATTATCTAGTTTTACAATCCCCTTTTTTATTTGATCAAAAACTACATAAGCGGTCATTAATTTTGTCATTGAAGAGGGTGGAATTTTTTCATCAGCATTCCTTGAAAGTAGGACTTCTTTGTTATCGAGATCCATCAAAAAATAATATTTACCTTGATTAATGTTTTGGTAAACTTCGTTAGCAAAGGAGTTTTTTGGAAAAAGAAATAGTATAAAAAGCACAATCAAGATTCTATATTTTTTGTTAAAAAATGTAAGATTTGCTAGTTTATCAAAGCTGTTTTTTCGTAATAATTTCATTGTAAGTCTTTTTGAGGACTGTTGGTTTGAGATGCGACATTAATGTTTTTAGAGTCTATAGATTTTTCAAAAAATTTAACATATTCATCATTTTCATTATAACGATCTAGATTTTTTTTGCGAATCAAGAATTTTTTATCAACAATAAGTTTTTTGGAAAATTCTATATCTTCGGCAGTTTTTGATTTGTTCATAATTTCTATAGAATCCTGAAGGCTTCGAATCGGAATCAAGGTGTAATTTTTATTAGTTGACGATGATTTTATTCCAAAAGAATCGGACTCTGGAATTTCAATAAAATCAAATTCAACACCGCTTTTTGTAAATGGTTGGTTCAGATAAGTGTTGTAGCCAATTTCAAAAATTTTTGGTGAAAATTGATCTGATGGATTGGAAAATTTTCTTTGTTCGTAAGTTTCGTAGTCTGGGAAATATTTTTTTTGATTTGAGCCGAAGTGTGACACGCCAACATAATCAAATGAATTTGCTCCATCTATTCCGGTATCGCTTTGTAAAGTTGGGGTTAAGAGTTGTTCGAGGTCTTCCTTGGAAGATTCCGGAGCGTTTCTCGATTGGCTAATTTTTTTAATATCGTCACTATATTGGTCTTCAAATTTTTGATTAAAAGAAATTTCTTTAAAAATAAGTTGGCAAGAGGTTAAGTTGGCAATCAGGAATGCAAAATATATTCTAGAATATATTTTTTTCATTATTATTTTCCATGAATTATTATGGCTTCATTGCCAGAATCAATTACTTTATCTCGGAATGTTAAGGCTGAATTTTTTGACTTAAAAGGTCCATAAACTGAACGATAAACTCTTTTGTTTTGCTTGTTGTAACCAACTAGAACCTTACCTTTACCAAAAGCTTTTGTTTTTATCAATCTTTGTTTGGCTCCGCTTGAGTTAAAAAAGGATCCAACTTGAACATAAACTCTTCCTCCGCCAGATTTTCCAATATATTGAGTCTGAACTTCCTCGCTTTCATTTTCAACTATAGTAATAGTTTTTTGAGGTTTGGGAGCGGTTTTTTTGTTGGAATAAGTGATAAATTTAGAACTTTTTTTAACTAATTTTTTGCTTTTAGATTCATCAATATCTTCGTCGATATATTCTACATTTTCATTTTGATTTAAATTAATTTTATTGTCGCTCTTTCTTTTTTTAGTGATCAAGGAATTATTCTCAATGTCTGAATATTCATTTTGATTTAAATTATTCTTATTGACGCTACTGCTTTTAGTGGTAATAGAAGATTCATTTTCTAGGCTTGAATAATCTTTTTGAGATGAGGTTTTTTTATTGGCTATTTTATTGCTGGAATCGTCTTCATTTGAGAGGTCATATTCAACAACTGGTTCATTATTCTCGACAACATTTTGATTTTCTGTTTCGACTCTTGATTTAGTAATTGGAGAGTTTTTTATATAGGTATCTGAGTCGGTAAATTTTGGAGTAAAATTGTTTTTTTGAACAATTAATTCTTTGTCGTTCGGACTGGCAATTCCTACTGAATTTTTTTTATTTTCTAAATATTCATTTTGAATTTCTGGATTATTTTGTTGGGCGTTGTAATTGTAAGGTTGACCAGACATTATTTTAGCGTTTGCTTCAGGTACTCTGGTTTTTATAGAGCGGGCATTTCCTTGTAAATCTACAAATCTAACCTCGGGTTTTTGCGCTTCATCAGAAGAACAGCCAAAAATTAATGATAATGATAAAATAACAAAAATTTTTAAAAGATTTAATTTCATTTTTACTTTTTTAAATTAAAGGTTATTTAAAAATAAATTATAAAAAGTTCAAAAACAATATAAATTTATTTTTTTAAAGTATCTTCAAATAGAATTCTATTTGAAGCTCCGTCCAAATCTTCATATTGTTTGTTTTTAACCGCCCATAAAAATCCGGCGAGACCGCAAAGCCCTAAGGCTAGAGTAATTGGAATTAAAAAAAGTAGAACATTCATATGTTTTTATTTTTTTTAGAATTTAGGCGAAGCGAATTAATTGTAACAAATAATGATGATGAAGACATCGCAATCGCTGCGATTAGCGGTACAACATAGCCGGCCATAGCGAATGGTAGCGCAAAAATATTGTAAATCAATGCCAAAATTAAATTCTGTTTCATTATTTTCAAAGTGGTTTTGGAGTATGAAAAAATTGAAATAATCGGACTAAGTTTTGAAGAATTTATAATTATATCAGCGATGTTTTGAGAAATGTCAACCGC
>CAMDCJ010000041.1 GCA_945890035.1 Rickettsia typhi | reverse complement strand
GGCCTGTTGCGATACTTCCCACTACCTTTTGACTAACGCCAAAAGTAACACTAGCACCATCTTTAGCAAATGCAGTGCCCTTGCCACCAGCATATTGAACAGCACTATTAATATGTTTAGTATAATCTGGCATAAAAAATTAAAAACATTTTTTAAATAAATCTTCAAAAATCTTTTACAGCTCTTGACAAAGTATGTCAACCAATTTAGTTTTTAAATTAAAATTTAAATTAACAAACCACGAGGTTATATGCATAAGAATTTATTATTACTAATTTTATCACTTTCTTTGTTTTCTTGTCAATCAAATCTAAAAAAAGAAGATGAAAATAAGGCTCAAAATGATAATAAAATTATTGAAAACCAACCTAAACAGCCTTACGAAACCATCAACTCCGAAGAGCAAGCTCAATCTCTAAATCAACAAACCGATGCTGAAAATCAAGAAGTTGAAGTTGAAGATAGAATTTTATTTTCTTCAAACTCTTCTTCGATTGAAGAAGATGCTAAAAAAATTCTTGATGTTCAAGCGCAATGGTTAAAAAGCGATGAATCTATAACTGTAACAGTTGAAGGGCATTGCGACGAACGTGGAACCCGCGAATATAATATCGCTCTTGGAGAAAAACGCGCTTTTGCGGTTAAAAAATATTTGAAACAACTCGGCGTTCCAGAATCAAGAATTAAAATAGTTTCTTACGGCAAAGAGCGCCCAGCATTCTTTGGAAATTCCGATGAAATTCATAATAAAAACCGTCGCGCCGTAACTGTGGTTAACTAAAAAAAACTCGTCAAAAAATAATTATTTAAGTTTTTTTTTAAAAAATTAGTTAGAGGCTTTTTATCCATAATCTTGCAACTTTTTCAAGCAAAGAATTTTGTTCGCATCTAGCGTGAAGATGATCAAAATCAACTTCATCCATCGATTTATCTTGATTGGCGCAAGAATAAAAATATTCAAATTCGCCGTTAATATTTTTCTTTTTTTGCAAACATTGTCCGCACACGCCTTTCATCATGCATTGCATCGGAGAATTCAAACTCGTGATTGAATATTTAGCATCGGCGAATTCTGGAACAATATTTTCATGACGCAAGCGCGCCACTTCATGCATTAAATTATCATTACCGATCGCTAAAACTCGATCGATTTTAACTTTATTTTTAGCAAAATAATCTTTAATTGAATCAATTACGCTACCATGAAAATAGCCCATTTGCGACGCCTTATCTTCAATCGAAATAATTAATTCATCACAACATTTTTGCATTTTTTCAGGTCGTACAATATAATTTTTTTGTCGATACCCCGCGAAAAATAAAACCTTACAACCATTGTCTTTAAAGACTTCAGCTAATGCCGTGAGTGGTTGATTTCCTCTTCCACCTCCAACCAAAACCACAATTTCATTACGCAGAATTTCGGTAGGCTTGCCACTTGGGCCCATAAAAACACAAGGCTCGCCAGCTTTAAAATTTTTAATTAAACTCGAAGATCCTCCGGTCTCAACCACAATTCCACTAATTACGCCCGCTTCTTTATCAATCGCCAAAGCCGTTACGACAACGCCTTCCATTGCTAGCGTTTGTCCTTTTAATTCTTGAGCTAAAACATGATAATTATGCAATCGAAAAATTTGACCAACACGCGTTTGATTCGCCAATAATTTAGACTTCACATAAATTTCAACAACATTTTCAGAGAGTCGATCAACCTTCAAAACACTTACCAAAAAATCTTCTCGATAATTTTTATATTCAATATTTTTTGCTGAATAATTTACTAATTTTAAAGCCTCATTAATTTGATGATAACCCTTCTTAGCACTGGCCATAGCCTTCACGACATTACCTTCAAAATTTGCGTGCAAATCGCCAAAAAAACTAACGGATTTTTTAGATTTTTCATCAATTTTAGTGATGACTGAAAAAGATTTTTTACCTTGTAAATTTTCGACTTCGAGAGATTGTTTTGGCAGAAAAATTTCGTTCAAATATTTGCCATCATTAGCAAATTCTAAGCGGTCTTCTAGAGCGAATGAAATATTTGGCATCGTGCCAACCGCCATCAATAAAGTTTTACAATCGATACGCTCTCCCACCTTGGTTTTAATAGCGCAAACATGATTAAATTTATCAACAATAATTTCAGAAATTTCACTGTTTTCTAAAAATTCTACGCCCTCTTCCAAAGCATTTTTTAATTCTTGATGATTCAAGCGATAAGCGTTTGAATCAATCATTTTTTTACGATATAAAATTTTAGAATTTTGCAAAAAGTTTTTATCTTCTTTAAATTTTTTAGCATCATTTATAAACTCTTCAGCGACTACTCGCTCTTCTTCGTTCAAGCTTTTAAAAAATTCTTCATCCATTTTTAAATCCACAAACTTTTGAAGCTTTTCGGCAAATTTTTCAACTTGAATTTTATAATAAGCTTGCGCCTCAGTTGCCGAATCAACCGCCGTCAAACCGCCACCAACAACAATAATCGGCGCGCGAATTTGTAAATTAGTAAAGAGATTTTTTTGATAAGCGCCCGTTAATTGTAGCGCCATCAAAAAATCCGATGCCAATCGCGCACCTTTGGCAAAATTATTTTTTATATCCAAAAATTGTGGACGCCCCGCTCCAACGCAAAGAGCCACATGGTCAAAACCATATTCTTCGAAAGCGATTTTATCGGTGATTGAAGAGCCAAAACGAATTCCGCCATACATCGTAAAATTTTTTCTACGCTCAAGTAAAAGACGAATTATTTTTAAATAATTTTTATCAAAACGAGCGGTAATTCCATATTCCGCAACGCCTCCGAAGCCAGCAATTAAGCGACTTGAGAGCGGTTCATAAATTTCGCTAATATTTTCTATCGGCTCAAATTCAAATCGATTATGATAAGGATCAATACCCGAAATTTTTTCATTTAGCGGTTCAATTTTTAAGCCATCAATCGCCACAATTTCATGACCTTCATTGAGCAAATAATGCGATAAAGTATAGCCCGCCGGCCCAAGTCCACAAACTAAAATTTTCTTGCCGGTCAATTTTTTTGGCAATGGGTTTTTAATATTAAGCGGATTCCATTTAGTCAACAAAGAGTAAATCTCAAACCCAAATGGTAAATTCAAAATATCTTTCAAAATTCGCGATTCGATTTGTGGAATATCGACCGGATCTTGCTTTTGATAAATACAAGATTTCATGCAATCATTGCAAATTCGATGTCCCGTGCCAGCAATCATCGGATTATCAATTATTGCCATCGCTAAACTTGCCAACGAAAATCCACCACTTTTCAAAAAATTCATCTCAGAAATTTTTTCTTCAAGCGGACATCCTTCTAGCTTAATACCGAGATCGTCGATTTTTATTTTTTGCGTTTCTTTATCGATCAATCCAGTTTTACAAGAATCTTTTTTTTGATTGTGGCAAAAAATACAATAATGCGCTTCACCGCTAGCGCGTAATGCCGAACAACCATTGTCAGTTAAATCAAAACCTGCGCGATGACGTTTTTCAATTTCTGGAATTAGATTTTCTATCACAGTTTTTTGCGGTAAAATAAATAAAGTTCCCGCTTTATGAAATTTTCGCCCAGCCTTATCAAATAAGGCCCAAATGCAATATTTTTCAATAATTTCTAAATCTTTTTTTGCTAAAATTTTATCACTTAAGGCGATTTCTATTTGGTCAATTTGTGAAAAATTTATGGCTAAATTTTGTAATGTTTTTTGATGATCAAAATTTTCAATTGATTCAAAATCTTTGTGAGAATATTTTTTGGAAATATGCCTTTGAACAAACTCCTTCCTTACTTCGCAAACTTTTGTATATTGCAAATATTGTGCTTTTAATTCAGAATTTTTTTCATGAATTAAAAATAATTCTACTAAAAAAATTTCTAAAATTTTAGCAATTTCAATTAAATATTGTGAATTTTCGGAATTATGAATTTGATATTCCAAAAAGTGTGCGGGAGATTTTTCTTTTAAAAATTCTAAAAATTTTTTATGAATTTTTTCAAGGCCTTCAATGTCGTATAAATCTTGAAATTCAATATTAAATTCATGATTCAGAAATTTTTTTGATGGCATTTTTTATAATTTTTGATTCATTAAATTCAAATTTTTGCGAGCCAATTATTTGATAATTTTCATGACCTTTTCCTGCAATTATCAAAACATCGCCATTTTGCAAAATTTCAACGGCTTTAGCAATAGCAATTTTTCTATCAGCGATTTCCAAAGTTTTTGATTGATCGCATTTTTGCATAATTTCTTGACGGATTAAAGCCGGATTTTCAGTGCGCGGATTGTCATCAGTGACAATTACCAAATCAGCATTTTTACAAGCGATTTCACCCATTATTGGACGCTTTTTGGCATCGCGATCTCCGCCACAACCAAATAAAATAATTACACGATTTTTAGCAATATTTTTTGCCAATTTTAATATATTTTCAATCGCGTCTGGGGAGTGAGCAAAGTCAATAAAAATTTCCGCCCCCATATGCTCGCAAACCTTTTGCATTCTGCCTGAAGCGCCTTCTAATTTGTCAAAATTTTTTATTAATTCGGCAATTTTTTCATTACTTAAATTATATTTTGCCAATATATTTCCAAGGGCGCATAAAATATTAAAAACTTGAAATTCGCCACTAATATTTGTTGTGAAAGAAAATTGTTGTTGATTATATAAAAAATCAACTTTTTGATTTTGAATTTTAATAATCCTCAATGCTTGCGCCTCATAGCCATAATCAATAATTTTCAATTGATTTTTTTGGCAAACTTTTTTGATTTCGGCAAACTCTTTAATGTCCGAATTCAAAACCGAATAACCATTTTTCTGCACAACTTTTTCAAACAAAATCATTTTGCATTCAAAATATTTTTGCATATTTTGATGATAATCGAGATGGTCTTGAGTAAAATTTGTAAAAGCTCCAACATCAATTTCTAAACCTGCCATCCGGCGCTGATCTAAGCCGATTGAACTTACTTCAATCGCCACATCATCAATCGCAAATTTTTTTAAAATTGCTAAATTTTTGTAAAGCGAAATTATGTCGGGCGTTGTTAAATTTGAAACTTCTAAATTATTTTTTATTGACTCGTCGCAATTAATTCCAATCGTGCCAATTGAAGCCGATTTTTTGTTTAAAAATTGTAAAATTTGCCGAGTAAATTCTGCGGTTGAAGTCTTGCCGTTGGTGCCGGTAATCGCATAAATATTTTTTGGAAGAGGTTGATAAAAAATATTTAAAAATTCTACTAAAATTTCAAAAACATCGCCAATAATTACAGTATTTTGCGGATTTTTTTGAAGAAATTCTTGATAATCAAATTTTGAATTTTGCGAAATAACTGCAACTCTAGAGCCATTATTTGCAACATCTTGCAAGAAATTAGCGCCATCATTTTTTTGTCCAATTAATCCAAAAAAAATAGTATTTTTATTAATTTTTCTTGAATCAATTGAAATATCTTTAATATCAAGCGCATCGAGGTTTTGCAAGTTTCCAAAAACTTGATAAATATTTGAAATTTTTTTAAGAATTTTGTGCAAATTCATTGATTAATTTTATAAATTTTTGAGCGCTTAAATATGGATTTTCACTTTGAGTTATCGGTCTTCCGACCACTAAATGCGAGGCTCCACTAGTTAAAGCCGTTGCAACATCGGCAACTCTTTTTTGATCGTCATTCGAAATTTTTTCTCCACGAATTCCAGGAGTTACGATTAAAAAATCTTGTCCAAAATTATTGCGTAAATTTTGAGCTTCTTGCGCCGAAGCAACAACGCCATCAAGCTTCGACTCTAAAGCAATTTGAGCTTTTTTTAATACTAAATTTTCTAATGATTTTGTTTTATCAAATCCCATTTCATGTAAATCATTTTCATTAAGATTTGTTAAAACCGTAACGCCAACGATTTTCATCTTTCCTTTATTTTCCGAAGCGCTCAACATTATTTCGCGACTTGCGCAATGAATTGTCAAAAGATCAATCTCGAATTTTGCTAAATTTTTTACGGTGCGCGCGATTGTTTGTGAAATATCGTATAATTTTAAATCGGCGAAAACTTTTTTATTATTATTTTTTAGAAATTCAATGATATGAAAATAATCGCCACTTGCCATCAATTCTAAGCCGATTTTATAAAATTTGACATCGCTTCCCAAATCTTTAATCAATTTTTTAGCACTCTCAAAATCAGGAACGTCTAAGGCTACAATTAGTTTTTCGGACATATTAAATCTTTTTTTCTTCGCCGGTAAGGATACGCATTATATTTTCTTTGTGGCGGACAAAAATAAGGAGGAAGACCGCCCAACAAAAAATAATTTGTGAAAGCGGAGCATCATATGCGGTTGAAAAAATTGTTGTTGAAAAAATTGAGACTAAAGATGCTACCGCCGAAACTCTAAATGAAACATATGTTAAAATCCAGAAACACACCGCCAAAATTCCTACGCTAAAATCAAGCGCGATTATAGTGCCGATTGTTGTTGCAACACCCTTCCCGCCTTTAAATTTTAGATATATTGGATAAATGTGCGCTAAAATTGCCACAAAAGAAACTAATACTAAAAAAAGATGTAGGTGATCAGATTCGTAAAAGCTAAATCGCGCGATTATTACCATAATCGTGCCTTTGAGTGAATCGAAAATCAAAGTTAAAAATCCTAATTTTTTACCAAGAATTCTTGTGGCGTTTGTGGCGCCAATATTTTTTGAACCAAGTTCGCGAATATCAACCTTGGCAAAAACCTTTCCGAGAATTAATCCAAAAGGAATTGCGGATATTAAATATGTAATTATTAGAAATATGAACTGATAAAAAAATATCATGAATTAATATCGGAATTGGGTTTATTATTTTTTCTAAAAGCATCTAATGAGATTACTTTTTGCGACAAATCAATTTCTTTTACTTTCTTTTTAGATTTATTGGCAAGATTATTTTCATCAAAATGATGTTCGGAAGAAAAATCTTCAACATCGCCATAAATCATGCTAAATTTTAATGCAAAATTCATCGAAGGGTCGGCGAATGAGGTAATTGAACGATAAGGAACCATTAATTTTTCAAATTTACCACCAAAACTCAGAGAAATTTTGAAACACTCCTCCTCCACAATTAAACTTTTAAACTGATATTGAATCGCAATCGTCATCTCTTCGGGATATTTCTCCATTAGCGATTTTGGAATTGAAACCCCAGCAAATTTTGTTGCAAAGGTAACAATAAAATAATGCTTTCCCGGCAATCCAGTTTTTTCAATTTTTTTTAAAGTTTCGTAAATTACTGAGCGCATTGAGCTTTCAATAATTTCATCATATCCGATAAGATCTTGCATGAAAAATAATGTAAAATTAATTTTTACGCTCGGTCGTTTTTTTGACAGGCGACCGAGCAAACCCCGACTATTTCACTTAAGCAATTGCAACTTTTGTCGCGTATGCAGGTTCGAAATTGTCATTAGCAAAGTTATCGTTTGCGTTTACTGTTTTTGAACGGATATTGCTTAAAGCAACCGGCAGTTTCTCAACCGAGTAAAGTCATTTCCTTTAGCGAATGTCGAAAGCTATTCACCCCCAAAAAATTTGCCAAATTGCAAATCTAAAATAATTGGTGGAGGTGCTGGGTACCGCCCCCAGGTCCATAACGTTTATTACGAAACGCATTTATCACCATATTTCCAAAATAATCAGAACATTTTTGATATTAAACACAAAAAAAAATTTCACAAGTTTTTTTAATTACCGCTTTAATCCTTTATTTTCTAGGAGGATAAAAATATTTTTTTAACCAATAATTTATTTTTATCAAAATATAACTTTGAGTCTTTTTTATAAATTTCTACCACTAATTATGTTTAAGAAAGGCGTCGTTTTAAATGTTTAATAAAAAAACCTTGTTGATAAAAAAAATTGTTTGTAAAATTTTAATCAAAAATTCAAATATATTTCTAAAATGTCGTCAAAAAATTTAACAAATCAAAAGTTTTTTACTAATTCATTTTGCGAATCAAATCCATCAAATCGCAAAAAAGTTATAATTTTAGGATCGGGTCCAAACCGCATTGGCCAAGGAATAGAATTCGATTATACTTGCGTTCATTCGGCATTTGCTTTTAAAGAAAATAACATCGAAGCAATTATGGTTAATTGCAATCCCGAAACAGTTTCAACCGATTACGACACCTCGGATCGCCTTTATTTTGAACCCTTGACAGCCGAAGACACTATTGAGCTAATTCAAAAAGAAATGACCAATGGCGAATTGTTGGGCGTCAATGTTCAGTTTGGCGGTCAAACCCCTCTAGGTTTAGCCAAATTTTTACAAGATGAAAATATTCCAATTATTGGCACTTCGCCCGACATGATTGACTTGGCGGAAGATCGCGATCGCTTCAAAAATTTAATCCAAAAGCTTGAACTCAACCAACCGCAAAACTTTATCGCTTATTCAAAACAACAAGTGCTTGAGCAAGTCAAAGAAATTGGCTTTCCGGTAGTTGTTCGCCCGTCTTATGTTTTAGGCGGAAAAGGCATGGCGATTATTTATGATGAAAATTATTTGTTAAAATATTTAGCTGAATATGATGAAGTTTTTGACACTGGCCCACTTTTACTCGATAAATTTTTAACCGATGCGATGGAAGTCGATGTTGACGCTTTGTGCGACGGCAAAGAAGTTTTTGTCGCCGGAATTATGCAACATATTGAAGAAGCGGGAATTCACTCGGGAGATTCAGCCTGTTCAATCCCGCCTTATTCACTTTCCGAAGAAATTATCGCAGAAATAAAAAAAGCTACCGCAAAAATGGCTTTGGCACTCAATGTTAAAGGCCTGATGAATGTTCAATATGCCATTAAAGACGATGTGCTTTATGTGCTTGAAGTCAATCCTCGAGCGTCGCGAACCGTTCCTTTCGTTGCCAAAGCGACGGGCATTCCAATCGCCAAAATCGCTTCGCTAATTATGGTTGGCAAAAAATTATCCGAGTTCAAATTGCAAGAAAAAAAGTTCGATTATTATGCGGTAAAAGAGGTTGTTTTCCCATTCGCGCGCTTCAGCAATGTTGATATAATTTTAGGCCCCGAAATGAAATCGACGGGCGAAGTTATGGGCATCGACAAAACTTTTCCTTTGGCGTTTGCTAAAGCACAAATCGCAACGGGTTCAAAATTACCAACCTCAGGTTTAGCGTTTTTATCCGTAAAAGATTCCGACAAAAAATATTTGCCCGACATCGCCAAAAAATTAATTAAAATTGGTTTACGCATAGTTGCCACTCGTGGCACTGCCAAATTCCTCGCCGAAAATGATATCGCTGTTACTATTGTCAATAAAATTACCGAAGACAAACCTCATGTCGTCGACATGATTGATCAAAAAGAAGTAACTTTGGTTATTAACACAACTGAAGGCGCGCAAGCCACCAAGGATAGTTTTTCAATTCGTCGCACTTCATTAATGCGTGGAGTTACTTACACTACAACGATTTCAGGAGCTAGAGCTTTGGTTGACGCAATTGAAGCATATAAAAATCAAGATTGTAAATTTGAGGTTTACGCTTTGCAAGATATGCAAAATTAAGCTATTTTTTCAAAGTAATTTTTTGATAAGTTTCGCGATTCATCTCAATAATATCAATAGAAATGTCACATCTTTTTTGCGATAATTTTAAATTTTTATAAAAATTATTCACAAATTCGAAACTTTGCGAAGCCAGTTTTTGCCTAACTTCAACCGCCCTGCCCGCTAAAATTTTAATCGAAATATGAATAAAATTTTCGTCATTTTCTTCGAGTCCAACAATATAATTTTCATAATTAATTACACGAATTTTACATTGATCGGGATCAAAATTTCCTTCAACAATTTTTTTCATAATTTGCTGAATTTCTTGACCGATTTTAAGAGATTCACTTGCTAAAATATTTTTGGAAGTTTCGATAATAATGTGAGGCATGGATTTAAAATTTGATTATAAAAAAGTTATTAATTAAATTTAGCGCAATTAATTTATTAAATAAATTTAAAAATCGTTAAACATGAAAAAATTTACAATCTTAACTATTTTATCTGCTTTACTTTTTAGCTGTGGCGTTAGTAAAGACTTGGCTCGCACCCTAAGATTCGCTGACACCGGAAGAACTCTTGGCATTGATGAAATCTCTTTCAAAGAATTAAAAACCATGAAAAAAGGTCAATCTTGTACCTGGAATTTATTGTTTTTTATTCCAATTTTTGGCGATGGATCAATAATTACCGCCGCCGAAAAAGGCGATATAAATGACATTCAATTAATTGGAGAAACTGGCTCTTGGTATGGCGGGTTTTTAAACAGAACTTGTACGGTTGTTTACGGCGATAATCCAAATGTTTTAAATAAAAACGAAAATTTAACTCCTAAAAAGAAATAGCTAATCTTACAAAAATATCTTATTTAATTCAGGCTTAAAGACAAATCATCTCTTAGATAATGTAAGCTTTAAGCCTAATATTAAAAACAATAAAGAAAAATTGAAAATCTTATTAATTACCTTCAAAAGTATAAATTTATATTCAAATTATTGACTGAATCCGTCATCTTTAAAATTTATTTTCTTATCTTGATTATCAATTTTATTATCGCTTAGATCTTGATTTGTGTAGGTTTTATCTGGGTTTTTATCTAGCGGTTTTTCAAAATTAAGATTTGGGTTTTTGATTTTTTTCTTGGTGAAAAAATTGACAATAATTGTTCCAATAACCATAAGGGTAATTAAAAATTTAACCAACATATACAAGGATGCAAAAAATAACAAATAGGAGGCGCCCTTTAAAAGCCTTGGGAACATAGAAACTCCGGGCTCAAGCAAAGCTTCACCATGATTCTTGTCATTGTAATAAACATAAACACTTTTATTTTTTGGGTATTGCGCTATAACTTTTTGAACAGCTGAAAAATCTGAAGTTGAATATGAACCGGTAGAATCGATTTGCTTAGTTTGGTACTCATTGCCGTAAACATTATACTTAACCATAATGTTGGGCGAATACATTTCTTTACCTTCGACATCTTTATATTTAGAAATCTCGGACTCTATAACAACACCAATTTTTTTGGGCCACTCTAAAGATTCTTGACCTTTTTTTATCATGTCATTCGACATATAATAAAAAATCAAACCAAAAATTGCGAATACTACAAAGCCAATAAAATTACCACCCCTTGATGTTGTTCGATATCTTTCTTGAATATTATTGTTTGAAAAACTAATAAACATGGTTACAACCTATCTAAAATATTGCCAAAATTGCCGATGCCGTCCTTGTTACTTACATTGCCGCTTATATTGCCAATCAAGGCTTCAGACATTTTGGAGGCTGGAGTTGTTTGCAATAAAACAGTGCCATTGCCCTGAAGTTTAGCGAAAAACAATCCCTCTCCTCCAAAAATCATTGAACCCAAATTTCCAGCTTTTTCAATGCCATAACTAATATTTTCAGTAAAGCCCACCAAGCATCCAGAATCAACTCGCAAAGATTCGCCATTTAATTGTTTTTTAATAATTTGCCCACCGGCGAATAACGCCACCTTGCCATCGCCAGAAATTCTTTGCAAAATAAAACCTTCACCACCAAAAAAACCAACACCTAATTTTTTAACGAATTCTACAGAAATTGAGGTTCCATAGCTCGCCAATAAAAAAGCGTCTCTTTGGCATATTAAATCTCCACCCATTTTGGCGAGGTCAGCAACAATAATGCTTCCGGGGATATTGCCCGCAAAGCCTAATTTTCTTTTTTGATTAGAATTGTTGGTAAAATGGCTTAAAAACAAACTTTCTCCGATTATAAATCTTTTGCCACTAGAAAATATTGAGTCCAAAAAACCTTGATTGGGATTCGATCCATCTCCCATTTTCACTTCGTAAGAAATTCCATCTTCCAAATATATCACCGCACCCGCTTCGGCAATTACGGTTTCACCAGGGTCAAGAGTAACTTCGGCATATTGCATTGAGCCGTTTGAAATAATTTCGATGTCGATATCGTGCGCCATTATAATTTATTTTGAATGAGAATTTAAGAAATGTTATTTTTAACAAATCTAAATAAAATTTTATATAAATTTTATTTTCGACTAAATCTAAATTTAAATTATTTAAATGTAAAATAATTTTATTGGCGGGATTTTAAATTAATTTTACATTATTTTTTTGCTCGTAGATTTATAGATATTGGTAAAGATTTCGGGTTTTAAAAAAATACTAGAAACGATTACGGTGCCATAGCCCCCCACTTGAGGGCTTACAAACCAACATTTTATAAAAATACTCGTCAAGATTGCGGGTTCTAGCTCCCCCCTTGAGGGGGAGCAGGCTCCGAGAATTTAACGGTAGTTAAATTCTCGGAGACGTGGGGGGTCAAAAAACTAGAGATTTAATGGGTTTCAAGATTATGTAAAAAGTTGAAATGAAAAAAGCCGATTTCTTGATTTTATTTTTAAATTAAAAAATATTTTAAATTTTAGTAAAAAAACCATCGGAAAATAAAAAAATAATTCAAAAAATCATCAATTTTTCTTTAAAAAATTTATAAATTTGTGGATTAAATTTAAAATCAAGAAATCGTCTTTTTTGGATTTTTTTTGTTTTAAAATTCGATATAATCGATAATTCATTGTTGTTGTAGCTTTTCTGACCCCCCACGGCTAAAAGTTTTAACTACCGTTAAAACATTTTAGCCCGCTCCCCCTCAAGGGCTTACACCCCTACAAATTTTATTAACTCGTAACTTTTAATTTTTTTATTCTAAATATTCGTTTGAGGAGTATCTCCATAGATTGAGAGTAGAAATTGGACATTGCTCTAAGGCCAATGGTAAAAAGGCTGAA
>CAMDCJ010000040.1 GCA_945890035.1 Rickettsia typhi | reverse complement strand
TTTAGGTTATTTTTGTAATTTTTTGATGAATTTTTTACGAAAAATCGGAATATTTTTTAGTTTAAAAACAAAATCAAGAAATCGTCTTTTTTGAAATTTTTTTGTTTAGTTTTTGAGTCAACTTCAAGTCCCGAGACGCTCTAGTTTTTTGACCCCCCACGGCTCCCGATGTGCAACTATCGTTGCAATCGTTCGCCTGCTCCCCCTCAAGGGGGGAGCTACAACCCGGAAAAAAAGCTACCAGGTTACTTTCTTTCTTGCTTCATAAAATTGGATCTAGATCGTTTTTATCTGAGATTATCTGACCCCTCTCCGCATCGCCAACAAGTTGGCTTAAAAAAAGGTACCAGGTTACTTTCTTCTCTAAATAAGTTTTCTTAAATAACTACCCATAATTGAACTTACACCCCCCGCAAACTCGTAAAAGCTTCGGGTTTGCAAGCATTATTGCAAAATGCAGGTTTGAAGCCCAAGAACCTCTTTAAATAACAATTTTACGAAACTATAAATTACATTTAATCATTTTTAAAAACTCCCAACCCTACTTCTTCAAAAATTTGGCTAAATCGCGGATATGCGCGATGAAATGAAAATTTAAATCCGGTAAAGATTTTTTTAAATTGGCGAAATGTTTATTTTTTTCATTAGCCTTTGGAATCAAGCAATTCTTGAATCCAAGCTTATGCGCCTCTTTTAATCGTGCTTCTAAATTGCCAACCATTCTAATCTCTCCCGTCAAGCCGATTTCGCCAATGGCAATGGTTGATGACGGCAATGCAATATCTCGCGCCGATGAAATTAAGGCGCAAGCCACCGCCAAATCCGCTGAGGTTTCGACTATTTTCAAGCCTCCGACGATGTTGAGATAGACTTCTTTATCAAATAAATTTAAGCCAAATCTTGAATTTAGAACCGCAATAATCATCGCCAAGCGATTTAAATCCCAACCAACAACCGCGCGTCTTGGCGTTGGAATAAAAGATGGCGCAACCAAGGCCTGAACCTCAGCTAAAATTGGTCTCGTGCCTTCAATTCCAGCAAAAACAGCTGTTCCGCTGGTATCGCGATCATAAGATGCTAAAAATAATTCACTTGGATTTGAGACCTCGGATAATCCGACATCATTCATTTCAAAAACTCCAATTTCATTGGCCGCTCCAAAGCGATTTTTCATGGCGCGGAGAATTCGAAAGTGTAAATCTTTTTCACCTTCAAAATAAAGTACGGTGTCAACCATATGCTCCAAAACCTTGGGGCCAGCAATTTGCCCGTCTTTGGTAACATGACTCACAATCAATAAAGTAATGTTATTTTTCTTAGCAAAAATTGTTAATTCACCCGCTGAAGCACGCACTTGTGAAACCGTTCCCGGTGCCGACGAAAGCTCTTCAATAAACATAGTTTGAATCGAATCTATAATGACAATAACTGGTGCTTTTTCATCTTTTATGGTATTAATAATTTCGGCGACATTGGTGGTCGAAGCGAGTTTAATCGAGTGCTCATCGCATTCAAGACGCTTGGCTCTAAGCCTTACTTGATCAACTGACTCTTCGCCCGAAATATAAATTATAGAATTTTTTGATTTAGCTAAACTATCCGCCGTTTGTAATAACAAAGTTGATTTGCCAATTCCGGGATCGCCACCAATTAGAACCACCGAACCTTGTACCAAGCCACCTCCCAGCACTCTATCTAATTCATTAATACCCGTTTTGATGCGCGGAAATTCTTGCGCTTCGCCGTTGAGACTAACTAGATTGGCTTTGCGTGAATTTTTATTAGTTGAATTTTTAGTAGTTTTATCCTCTTCGATACGGGAAAAATGTGAAGTACCGCCCTCGGCAAACTCTTCAACTAAGCTATTCCACGCCCCACAATCCGTGCATTTCCCTGACCATTTAAAATGAATTGCTCCGCAAGATTGACATGAATAAGTGCTTTTTTTGGAAGACATTTTTGTTATTTTTTGGGTTTATAAAATAATTCACAATTTTATAAATCTATAAAAAAACAAACAAGGATATTTAAAAAATTATTTAAAATTTCAAACTATTTTTTGCGCATAAAAGGAACTACAATATCATCATTCACAATTACCGTCATTCTAGCGCCCTGCGGAATTCTAATTACCGGATTTAAATCAATAGTATTTTTAATAATGCCCGTAACGATGTCGATAACTGTTTTTGTAACATCATATAAAGCTTGATTGCCAGCATTACCGTAGGTTGTAGTTGTTCCTTGAGCAGCGTTAATGGTTGTTGAAGTTTGAGAGTTACCCCCCATAATTTCTTGTGCAGCAGCAGTTCCTGCAACCGCCAAAACGCTAGTTAAAAGAGAATTGGCAACTAATGAGCTATAGCGATTATCAGTTTCACCAGGAATTCCTGCGCGACCAAATTGATCGGCGGCGGTTAACGCAATATTTAAACTAATACCATCTGGTCTAATTAAGCGACTCCACGAAATGTTAACACGCCCCTGACCTCTTTTAACTTCAGAGGAATAACTTCCGTAAAGCCTCGAACCTTTTGGAATAAGTACTTCTTTGCCAGCCTCGCCATAAACATCGCGAGTAATAATTCCGCGCACAGCTCCCGGGAATTCAGTGTTAATGGATGTCTCTAAAATTGCAGTCAATAATTTACCTTGGGCAATTGTTCTTGCGCGGTCCTCAATCATTTTTACTTCAATATTTTTATCGGTTTTTTTAATTTGTTTAATAGCGTCCTCTTTCAAAGCGATAATATTTTTTTCCTGACCAACTCCAAGTGGCGGTGTCGACGCCCCCCCTCTATCAGAAAAAACCACTATTGGAGAATATCTTGGCTCAAAAACACTATCTTCAGCTTTTTGAATTTGCTCTTGTTTCTCTTTAGCTATTTTATCGCTCTCTTCTTTCTTTTTTGCCTCATCGAGCAAAGATTTTTTCTCTTTAACTTGATTTTCTTGTTGCTCCTTAAGTTTAAGCTCTAAATCTTGAATTTTTTTATCACGCAATTTTAATTCTTCAGAGTTTGCTGTGATAATATTTTGATTCGATTTCTCTAAATCGGGAGTTGCATTTGGAAGAATCGGATTAACTTTCGCAAGCTCCTCTTCTTCTTTAGATTTTTCATCTTTTATTTTAGTAACGTCGATCAAGTCAGGAGTGATATCTTTTGACAATTCTGGAATATCTGGAATTTCTGGTTTTGCTTGTTTTTCAAGCAAATCAACATTGCTTTTTTCTTTTTGATCAATATCCGCTAAATCATAAATTGACTTATCATCTTCTTTTTCTTTGGGCGCAACATTTTCTCCGGGAACATTTTCAATAACATCTGGGAGGGGCTGAGGAACTTGCTCAAGAACTACATTACTAGAATCATCGCCACTTAAAAAAATATAATAACAAACAAAAATCAAAATAACCGACGCCAAAATAATAAGCATAGTATTTTTTTTACTTGCTGATACCGAAGTCGCCTCATTTTTGACATCGACGGCTATATTTTCGTCTTCGTCTTCAATTTCTTGCTCTATTTGTTTTTGTGGCCTAGATCTCATTTTAAAAAATCAAATTTTTTTGGTAATTTATAATAAAATTTTATAAAATCATATCATTTTTTGTTGATTAAAAAAATTAATTATTTCTTGGAACACCAAATTATTATTTTTTGCAGTTATAATAACATGCTTATCAAAATCCATTTCAACTAATTTTTTCTCTTTCGATTGAATTTTATCAAATATTAATTGTCCACTAATTGGATTAACAACCGGATCATTTTTTGATTGAATAACCAAAGTTGGACATAAGATTTTATGAAGATTATCATCGCATAAACTCATCAACTTTTCAAGCTCATAAACACCTTTGATATAATTGCGAGAGTAGTTTATGTGAGGATTTTCTGGATTATCGTCAACGAATTCCATTCGTCCTTTTTCAAGATTAAATTTTTCAAGCAATTCATTCCATAAATTAATTCCCGGAATCATTTTTGATTTAATATCGCGTAATTTTAATGCTGAATTAATTGAAACAACCGCAGAAACTTTATTTGAAATAGATTTTTTTTGCGAAGCGCTAAGTAAAGCCAGCAAGCCTCCGGTTGAAAAGCCAATAATTACTACTTTTGAACAAACATTGCTTAAGGCGCAATAACCTCTTTGTAAAGATTCGTACCAATCAAACCAAGAATAATTTTTTAAATCAATTGGCGCCGTTCCATGACCTTTCAAGCGCACGCTGTAAGTCTTTATTCCGGAATCATTTAAAAATTTAGCCAAATCTTCAACCTCTTTTGGAGCCGATTTATAGCCATGCGCTAAAACCACTCCGAAATTTTGAATTTTCTTAATTTCTGGTTTTTTATTATCTAAAAAAAGTGGTGAGCCAATCGATTTATCTTTTGAAAAATTTTTATCAAAATTTTGTGAATAATTTTGCTCAAAAATTTTCAAATCCGCTTCATAAATATTTTTAAAAACTAATCTTGCCAACTCATCTTTATCAATCGAACAAACTCTTTTTATAACACTGTTTGCGCCCTCTGCCATAGAGAATTCTCGCGAAATAACTTGCAAAGTGTTTTCAATTCTAATTTGATGAAAATCAACTTTTTTATTTAAGGTATTTTTAAAAATTTCGATTTCATTTTCGGAAGTTTTTGTAATCAAATTTTGCTTTATTGCCAAATCAAAAACACTATCAAATTCAAAGCAATCTTCATCTGAAAAAATTTTAAAAATATTTTCTTCAAAAATCGATGGATTTAAACGATATTTTTTGGTTTTAGAAATCAAAACAGCCGAGTAATAAATAATTCTTTTTAGATAATCGATTTCAATTTTAGATTGAGATGAGTGAATCAAGGCCGACACAAAAATATGGTCGAAATTTATTTGAACATCGGAATAAATTTTCTCCATGAAGTCGCTTGTTAAGCGCGAACGATAATATTTTAAAATAAAATTATTTTTGGTTTCGCCTTTAATTATTGGAATTTTATTAATTACTCCACGAGCCGATACAATATAATCCGCTAAATTTATTGGATCACCAAAACTTATATTGATATCAGCATCAAGTAAAATATTGCCCTCAATTTCAAGCTCTTCAACGATTTGTTTTGGTAAATTTTTAATTAAACGAGTCGCTAGAGCTTTGATTTTATTGTCTCCGGGACGAATTGGATAATAAGTTATATTAACGGGAACGACTTGCGTTTGTAAATTTTTATAAGAATCATGATAAATTAAACCATTATTAATTTTATAATTATCAAGAGTTTGTTGATCATTATTTTTGTAAGCTTCGATGATTTCGGTACGAAATAATTCAGATTTTAAAGCAAGAACCGAGGCGCCAGTTCTAACTGGACCAACGCGGTGCGGAGTATAGTTTATATATAAACCTTCATATTTTATTTCTTTGCTTTTTACCATACTTCCTTCGGGATATATCATCCAATCAAAAGCACCATTCACTAAATCTTCAACGATAATATTGTCGCGATTGGGATCCTTGGTTGAAACCGTTCCAACCGATCTCAAAAACCTGCCGAAAGTGCCGAAAAATATTTTTGAATCAGCCAAACATCTTACATGTCGACCCGTTGCTTTATTGATTAAATAAGGAACAAAAAATGTTTCGGAACGAGTAAAATGGTTGGCAACAAACATTACGGGATTATTAGGAATTTTCTCAACCCCAGTGATTGTAAACCTCGTTCCAAGAAGCTTTTCTAAAAGATTCATTGCAAATGAAGCGTAGCGAAATGGTTTTGTATTCATAAAAATTATTTAATCTCAAAAATAAAAATTTTTATTTTTGAGGGGCTTTTTTAAGAAAAATATTTTTCAAATGTTAATTGTGAAATTTTTTGCAAATCAGCAACATTAATTTTTTCTGAATTTAAATTAATATTTTCTTGAATAACCTCGCCAATTTTAAAAATTGAGGCATTATTTTTTTCAGCAATTTTTAAAAAATTCTTGAGATTATCACTAGAAACTGTAATGATGTAGCGCGATTGATCTTCTCCAAATAAAATAGAATTTTCATCGCTAATTTCATTATTTTTTAAAGATGAAATGTCAATATTGCAACCAAGTTCTTTGGTTGACATTTCAAAAAGTGCCACCAACAAACCACCGTCGGAAATATCGTGACAAGCATTAATAAAATCTTTACCAATCAACTCTCGAACCAGTTCGGAATTCTTTTTTTCCTCAGTTAAATCAACTTTTGGAGGATTTTTTTGATTTTCAATTTTAAGAATTTCTCTTTCATAAATTGAGCAAGAAATATGTCCAAAAGTTTTACCGATAACAAAAATTTGGTCATTAATTTTTTTAAATTTTGTATCACATCTCTTATTTGAATCGACAAATAAACCTACTCCACCAATTGCCGGAGTTGGTTGAATTGCTCTACCATCAGTTTCATTATAAAGCGAAACATTGCCGGATACGACTGGATAATCAAGCTCTTTGCAAGCTTTGGTGATACCTTGAATTGAGCGAACAATTTGCCCCATAATTTCTGGCTTTTGTGGATTACCAAAGTTCAAGCAATTTGTAATTGCCAAAGGTTTAGCGCCAACTGCCGAAATATTGCGGTAAGTTTCACAAACCGCCTGAATAGAGCCTTCATAACTATCGGCTTCAACATATCGCGGAGTGCAATCAACACTCATCGCCAAAGCCTTGTTAGTGCCGTGAACCCTAACAATTGAGGCATCTCCCCCGGTTAAAAGAGTATCATTCATGACTTGCGAATCATATTGTTCGTAAATCCATTTTTTATCAGATAAATCTGGAACTTGAAGCAAATTTTGTAAAATTTCTAAACTCATATTTTGAAAGTTTTTTATAAAAAATAATTTGCCTATTCTTTGTGATTTTAGAAAAAAAGTAAAGTTATTTTTTGGATTTTTAAAAATATCTTTAGCGTTTATTTTTAAAAAAATTCTTGAGGATTATTTTCGATTCATCAGCGCAAATTCCGGAATAAAATTCACTCTTAAAATATGCATTTTTGGCACTCAGAAATAGCGGATTACTCTCGATTGCGCCAAATTTTTCATCATTTGCGCCGTAATAAATACGACGAATTCGGGCGTAGCTCATAGCAATTAAACACATGGCGCATGGCTCGAGCGTTATATAAATGTCACAATTTTCTAGTTTAGAAGATTTTTTAATTTCACATGCATTTCTCAAAGCGACTATTTCGGCATGACTTGTTGGATCGCATTTTTGGCGATTTTGATTGAATCCCGTGGCAATAATTTGATTATTTTCGACAATTACCGCTCCGACTGGAACCTCATCAAAATCAAGGGCTTTTTTTGCTTGATTCAAAGCTTCAAGCATAAAATTATTTTGAATAATATTTTTTAACATTAGATTTTTATAAATGAAAAAGGGAGCGCTAACAACTCTGCTCTGTAGAGTTCAAGTTCAAAGAAGAGGACGAAGGTAATTCATTTGCCCTCGAAGCAATTAAACTTCATCTTCAATCTACGCGCGCAAATTTAAATTATTATTTAACAATAATTTTTCCTTGAGCAGTTTTTTGATGAAAATCGCCGTAAAATTTATATTCTCCAGCTTTTAATGGCGAAATAAGTAAGGAAATCTTTTTTCCAGCGCCAATAAGTTTTTCTTTTTTTAGGTCGTCGCTTTCGAATTCTTCGATGGTATTATCAAGATTTTCAACAATAATTTTGAATTTTGTATCAGCGGGAACATATATCAAATCTGGCTCGAAGCGATGATTTTTAATTTTTATGGTGAATTCATTTTTGGAAATAGAATCTTGGGCAAAGCAATTGTGTGAATAGAAAAGTAATACCAAAATTAACGAAAATTTTTTCATATTTTTGAATTTATATAAGAAATTTTGGTGACCCCAACGAGATTCGAACTCGTATTTTCACCGTGAAAGGGTGACGTCCTAACCGTTAGACGATGGGGCCAATCTTTAGAAAATGGCAAGAAAAAAACTAGTTTTGCTAGAGATTTATTAGTACATTATAAAAATCAACTTACAAAAAGGCAAACAAAAAATTCTTACCTAGATTTAGCGCGGTTCGAAGGCACTTAAATTAGCAAAATTACTTAAAAGTAAAATAAGAATGAAGTAAATAAAATAAAATTATGGAGACGAGTAAATTAATGTGGTAAGCATTTAATTGCGAGAATCCAATATTCATTAAAGACAGAATTAACACCGCCGACACTACATACATAGAGCCATAAGAAATAATTGCACGAAAAATTTCTTTATGACAATATTTTTTCCTCTGAAAACTTAAAAATTTATGCGCAAGAAAGCTATGAATCGTCACCACAACATTAAAAATTGTGATTTTAGTCAGATTAATTTCTAGGAATTTAAAATAAAATAAACCAAAAATATAACAAACGATAGTATTGTAGGCTCCAACCACTAAAAATCTAATTTTTTTATCCTCTAAAATTAAAAAAATAAACTTGATAAAATTGTTGAAATCTCTAATTTCTAGAAATTGTTTTATATATTTTTTATACATATTTCGGACAATTATTTATTTAAAAACTTTTTCATGATAAAATTTTCTCTAAAAGAAAGAAATATTAGCTATATTAATTTTTTTGTAGTTTTTTGGGCGACAATTTTTATTGCGCATTATTACTTCTTTAACGGAATTCCAAATTTTATTTGCAACGACTCATTTCAATATTTGTCGATTGCTCATGATATTTACAATGATAAAAAATCAACAGGCTTAATTAATTACGCTTTAGATCTTTATTATGATGAATTAGCGCTCTTTAATTATGATTTTAATGAATTAAAACCTTATCACTTCCCTAGCTACTCAGCTTTTTTGAGTATTTTTTATTATATTTACGACAATCATAATTTTGTTATTTATTTTTCACAATATTTATCTTTTTTAATATTTTCAATATCAACTTTTTTAGTTTTAAGCCATTACCACAAAAAACAAACCGCTCTTTTTCTAACTTTGATTTGTTTTTTTTGCACGGCAATAATTCACTACATTTCCGATAGCGGAAAAGAAATTTTATGTTCGGGCTTGGCAATGCTTGGAATCTACCTTGGGCTTTATTATAAAAATAGAAATAGCCTTAAAATAATTCTAATTTTATCAATAATTTTTACTTTTTTATCGATCACTCGCAACTTCTATTTAATATTATCATTTCTAATTTTTGCATTTCGCGCCCTTCCCTCCAAATACAAAGAAAAAGATCTCGAAGAAAATTTCAATACAAAATTAACCTTCTTTTTTTTGGTTTTTTTAATACCACTTTTAGCATATATTTATTGCTATCACTTCATCGAAATTCATTTATTTATTTTTGACAATAGGGCTGGATTTTACGGTGGGAAAAATTTAAAAGACTTATTTTTGAGAACTTTTAGTAATTTGATTTTGGGTATTTTTATTTTCTTTACTCAATACTTCCAATATGTCATCGACTCATTCAAATTAATTGGCATGACAACTCTATTTGGACTATACCAAACTTTTGGATTTTCACTTATCGGAATCTGTTTTTATTTTAAAAGAGAAATTAAAAACTTTTTTGTTAAAAAAAACATAAAAGTCTCAAAGCTATTTATTGTTAATTTATTTTTTGCACTATTGCTTTTATCGGTAATTGTTAGATTTTCGCTACTCGGATATAGATTAACAATGGGCTATTTACCAATAGTTTTTATGCTGTTTTATCAAACATTTTTTTTCCAAAAAGACTTCAAAAAAATCCGATTTTTAAAAAATTTTGCTACTATTTTTTTTATATTTTTCATTTTTGTAAATTTTACATATAATATTTTATTCTTAGTGGCTCATAAAAATTCTACCCAAGAATCAAAAAAATTAAATGATCATGCTAAATCAATTATCGCAGAAACGAATTCTAAGAAAATAGTAGCTTCTTCGGATTACTTTAATATAGCTCATCTAATGCCCCATATGCATCAATATTCAAGCGATATTTATTTCTTTTCCTCTTGGAAATATAAAAATTTATGCGAAGATTTAATGAATTATCATGAACATAAAATTGATTTTGATATAATTTTTGCTAGTAGAGAATTTAATAAAGAAAAATGTGATTTTGTTGAGACAAATTTTTATTTAAAAACCATAGATTCTTATGGTGCAATTTATATAAAAAATCCTAACTAAATTCCTTAAAAGATTTTAGAATTGATTTAAAAATCGGCGCAAAAATATAAGAAAAAATGTTACGATTGCGCTGTTTAATAAATATATCAACGGCCATTCCCGCTAAAAGCCTCTCATGCTTTATAATTTTCGAGTTATTATCAATTTTAATCTTAACTTCAAAATAAAAATCTTTCAAATTTTCATCAAAAATAACATCCTTTGAAATTGTAAAAATTTTACCCGAAATTTTTGAGATGTTTTTTTCATAAAAATTCCTCAAAAATATTTCAACATTTTGATCAATATGAATATTATCCACATCAATATTTTTAATTTTAGCAACCACGATTAATTCAGGATTTTTTGGAACGATTTGAACAATATTTTTACCAGGCTCAACAATATCTCCAATCGAAAAAACCTTTAAATTATCAACAAATCCATCGATTGGGGATGATATAGTTGAGCGCTCAAAAATATCATTGGTAATTTTAATTTGCTCTAGATTAATCTTAATTTCGAAAGCCACTTCGACTATTTTCTGAGAAATCTTGATAATATTTTCTTCGCGAAAACTTAATTTTTGATTATCAATAATCTTCAGTTCATTTTTATAATTCAAAATTTGCGCAAACAATTCAAATTCTTGTCTTTGTAGGTCAAAAAACGTGTTCTGATTTAAAATATTTTTATTAACAAAATCTTTATAAATAGCAATTTGCTTTCTTACTATTTTTAACTTTTTACTCGATAAATCAATGTTTTCAAACAAAATATTTTTTTTATAATCAAATATTTTTATATCACTTATATATTTATTAATTGTTGCTTTTAAATATTTTTGGGAAGTTGCTAGTAAATAAGTAAATTCGTTTCTTTCTTCTATTGAAAAATTATTGATTAAAAATTTAATTTTATTATCAATTTTAATATTGGTAATTTTATCAATTTTTTCTCCCTCCAATTCGCAAAGTTGTTTTTGCAAAATTAGCGACAACAACTTCCATTGTATAATTTTTTTATCCACAATATTTTTAATCGATGACAATCTTATAATCTCTTGATTTTTCTTAACCTCATCGCCATTTTTAACCAGAATATTTTCAACAATTCCACCCTCTAAATGCTGAATATTTCTTTTGGCATCATCGTAACTTAAAACGCCATCGGAGACAACGGCCGAGGATATCTGTGCAAAAAATATTAGTGCCATAAGAACGACAAATAAAGCCAGATAAATATAATTTTTATATGAGTAATTGCGCAGGTTTTTCATTGGAGTTTATAAAATCTTTGGTGTTAAAAAAATTGGCCATGCCATTTTTAAAAATAATTACGGAATCAGTTTTTCTTAAAACTTCCAATGGCGGATTGTTGATAAAAATTATTGCATTTTGAGAGTTTTTATAGTTTTGAAGATGGTCAAAAAAGTTTTGAAACTTTTCACTTAAATTGAATTTTTCTATGAATAATATTTTTGGCGAATTATACATTGCTCGCAATACGCAAACCCAATATTTTTGCTCAAAATTCAACTCGCTAATATCGCTAAAAAAACTATTTTTTAACGATGAAATTCCGCAATCAAAATTAAAACTTTTGATAAAATCAATTACTTTTTCTTGAGAAAAATTATCGGACATTTTAGCGATATTTTCTAAAATATTTCCATCAAATAAAATCGACTCATTTCCGATTAAATCAATAAAATTTAACAATTGATTTTGTCCGATATTTTGCAAATCAAAATCATCAATTTCAATATTTCCAAAAGCCGGAGAATAATTTTTATTTAACAAATTATAAATGGCGCATTTCTCTATGTCGCTCTTAGCTATAATCGCGATTATTTGATTAAAATAAATGCAGAAATTATTAGTTTGAATTATAAGATTTTTATTATTTTGATCCCGATAAAAAATCTTATTAAAAGCAATTTTTTTAAATGATTTTAATAAAATTAAATCATGATTTTCTTGTTGATATTTATCCTCGATTTCGTCAAATATTTTTCTAATATTTTCTCGAAATTCTTTGAAACTTTTAACATTATTGGAGAAATTGCTAAACGGTTCTAAAAATTTTGAAAGCAATATTGAAACTGCAATTATTGATCCAACCGAAATTTGATTTTTTATAACCAAATAAGCGCAAATCATTGTTGATAAAATTTGCGCTAAAAGTCGTAGATTTTTACTTAAAATTAAATATTTATTATGAGTTTTAAAATAATTTACTTCTAGATTTAACAGAATCTTGTGTTTTCTTCGCCATTTTTGAAAAATATTTTGAGCAATTCCATTGATTTTAAAGGCAATATTTCCTTGATTAATTTTCAAAAAACTTTGTGAATTTTCTTCATATTTTTTTTGTAAATTTTGTTGTAAATAACAAGAATTTTTTTGATGAAAATTATCAGAAAATATTATTAAAAATAATATCATAAAGCCATATATAGCAAGACTTGGATGAATTAAATAAATAACGATTACATAAAAGAATGATAAAATAATTTCAAAAATATTTACTGAAAAATTATTATTAAAAAATGTACTAATTTTTTGAAGATTTTGTAAAATATTAATCTTCCTATCGACATCATTAATTTTTTCAACATTATTGAATGTTTTTTTCTGAATAATTGAATTAATTTTTTGCAATATTTCAACTCTAAGATTGCAAAAAAAACTTATGAAAAAAATAAAAATTATTGTCAAAAGAGTCAGATATAATAAAGTTTCAAGACTCGAAGAATTCAAAACTTTATCAAAAATCTGCATCGAATAAAACGACACCGCAATCGTTAATAAATTTATAATTAAACTACACAGAAAAATTAAAAAAATTAATTGCTTAATTTTTTGGAAAATAGCAAAGTTATTAAGAATTTTTATATCTTTAAACATCGACCTCCCCTA
>CAMDCJ010000039.1 GCA_945890035.1 Rickettsia typhi | reverse complement strand
ATTTTTTTTATCATTTTTTTAACCAAATAATAGCATATCTTATAAAAAAAATATAAGATTTTGTTACTAGATCATGTGATTGTAGGTTTGAAAGTGATTTCCATCATCCCATTTTTTTAATTATGCCAAAAAAAACCATCCAAAAACTATAAAAAAAGCCTAAAAAATAACTCAATATTTCTAAAAAAACAATCAAAAAATAACCTAAAAAATCATCGTTTTTTGTTAAAAAAATTTCTAAATTTTTGAATTCAAAACAAAATCAAGAAATTGCTTTTTTGAAATTTTTTTGTTGCAATTTTTGCGATAATATTAAGCCCGTTGATGCTCTAAGTTTTTGACCCCCCCACGGCTAAAATGTTTTAACTACCGTTAAAACATTTTAGCCTGCTCCCCCTCAAGGGGGGAGCTATAACCTGAAGCCTTTTCCGAGTTTGTGAAAATTGTAGGGGCATAGACTCAAAATGGGAAGCTAGATTCCGTGAGCGTAAAAGTATTTTTGTAAAATGTGGGTTTGTTTCCGAAAAGTGTAAGAGGTGAAGTCTAAAGGATTTAGGGAAAAAATTATAGTTTATGGGCGAATTTAGCTCGCCCAAACCGATTCAACTTCTTGTAAAATTGTAAAATTCGTTTTAAACAAATTTAATTAAGCGAAAAGAGGTATAACTATTTTTTAAAATTTCGACGATTATCGTAATTTTTATTATATGGTTTTTTAAATGAAAGTTTGCGACTGAAAGTTAAAAGTCCGAAGCAAGCTAAAATTAAAAAAGCATTAATAATAAAAAGCTTTAGAGCCAATCCGCGGTAGCCTTGATTAATAAGATCATAAATCAAGAAAAGTAAACCAAGATTATAAACTGTACCAAAAATCATACCATAAAAGTATGAGCTATTATTGGCTTTTTGTTGATTATCTTGGAGCTTGTGGCGATGATCTTGCTCTTTTTTTGTGAGATCGATTAAAGCGTTGCGCTCGATTGGTAATTCACTTCTAGAATCGAAGTTATCACGATTGTTTTTATGTTCGTTCATATTTTGTTTTTAATTTATAGTTGGCTTGATTTTTGTCGCGAGTAATTGTCATAAAATCTTTTTCAAGAGCAATTTTTGCCTCTGTGAAAGAGTGTTTTCTTAACTTAACAAAGGTAAGAGTTGATACTGAAACAAAGCCCGCGATGAAGCTTTTAAGCGACGAAATTGTAAACATTTTTTTAAGAAAAATAAGTTAAACTTTTTTAAAAAAGTTTTTCTTATATTCGGGATATTTTTTTTAAAATCAATTTAAATTTACAATTTTTTTTAGGGATTTAACAAAACCGCTTCAGTTTGTTTTTTTCGAAATTTTATAAGTTTTTTAGCAAGCTTTTCATCATTCATTGCTAAAATTGCTATCGCCAAGAGTGCCGAATTTTTTGCGCCAGCCTCACCAATCGCCAAAGTAGCCACGGGAATACCTGCGGGCATTTGTGCGATTGACAAAAGAGAATCAAGTCCATCGAGAGATTTGGTTTTAATTGGCACTCCAAGAACTGGAATTTCGGTCATTGAAGCAACCATTCCCGGAAGATGCGCAGCACCACCAGCGCCAGCAATAATCAATTTTATTCCATCTTTTTTAACATTTTCACAAAATTCATAAAGACGCTTTGGCGTGCGATGCGCTGACACAATTTTGGTTTCAAATTCAACAGCAAATTCTTGCAAAATTTCTTCACATTTTTTCATGGTTTCGTAGTCAGATTGACTTCCCATTATTATCGCAATTTTTTTCATAAGTTTTTATTTTTGTTAATTTAATTTTTAGGGGTTATCTCCAAGAACATTATAAGTTTGATGTGCATATGTTTGTCTTTTGTCGCAATCGCCAAGATACAAATGTGCGGGCATACCCTGTTCCCATTGGTGTTGATGCCAAATAGCCGGTCCACTGCCATCGCATGTTAGATTTATGTTAGGATCGCCATCTATGCCCTTTCCAGGTACATTATACCCCGCAATAGGTTTTCCTTCTAGATACACTACTTCATTGTCCCATTCATAAGACCACACTCCATCATAGCATGAATAAGCTCGTAAATATTTTCTTTTAGAATAAGTTTTAAGACTCTCTCGATAGTTAAAGTCTCTTATACAATAGCCACATTTACCATGTTTTTGATATTTTTCACTAGTATCGAATCGATGGATTTGCCCACTTTTCATTCCCTCTTTTTGGTGTATGTCTAAAACATATTTAGAGACGGGAAATATGTAATTATCATAATTAGAGTTCGTAAAACCTGCCATTTCTTCATTACTATTAAATACACATCTACTAATTTCCCTGCAATCATGCTCAATAGTAACCACATTGTTATTTTTTATCCAGCCAACGATATTAGAGGTATTTCTTATACAAGTTGCTCTTGGCTTTAAGGGTAGTGTTGACATATATTGTGGATCTGAACTAGTATTACATTCAAATTCTATTATTCCGTTACTTGTGCCTCCACCGACAAGTACATCACCAGCAAACCTAACTTTATAACCTGACTTATTATCTGTCGAAATACTTGCTCGATTTACTTCATTAACATCGCAATATCGAGCGCAAGGCTTTCTTTCTGAGTTATCTACTACTGCAAAATATACTTCATCCACTTTATTATTAGCAGAATTCATGCATTTATATTTTGGTTCATCATATTTTTTTACGGAGCCTGGATGATGGTATTGATTTTCTGTTTGTTTTAAATATCCACTTCTACAATAAGATTGAACATCCTCTGAAGTGTTAGCTTTTAAATATTTTTGACTCTCTCCGTCAGGAGTTTTGATATAAGAAGTTCCAGTTGCGGGGTTTTCCGGAATTCCATTTTCATCATAATCATTTGAATTATTATAAACACAAAGAGGAATTGGTGGATCCCAAGATCCATCTGTATTACATTTTCTTGCTAATGCAAAATATGGCCCACTGTGACCTCCTCTAAAATGTGAAGGATTAAGAATGTCTTGGGTTTCTTGGAAAACGGTGTACTTACGATCTTCGCTTTTTATTCCAGGATTATCAAACGAAGAGACCGAGAATTTTTTATAATTTGTGACCCCTGGTGCTGTGTCATTCCAATATACAATACCATTATCTCCTTTCGAAGTTGAATGTTTTGTTGCTCCAACATTAATTCTATTATCGCCAAGTTTGGTAACTGGGTCATATCCCGGACAATAATTTACACAAGAAGAATTTGGCAAACTCCACGATACATTGACAGCGTCAGTTGAAGAGACTTGGCTTGTCACGCAACTTCTCTTAGGAAGAACTCTTTCCCCTTCAGTCAATCCTCTAGTAACCTCTTCGGAGGTATATTCTCTTATTATCCAATTACTATAATCTCTAGTTAAAATATAAACTTTAGTATCATCAATATATCCAACACTCAGAGAAGAGGTGACTCCAGTAGCTTCATCCATTTTTTTTATTGGAAAAGAGCCTTGATTTGTTTTTAATCTTGGAGAAAAAGTAATATTTGTTCTATGAAATCTAACTTTTATTCTATTGCTCGCAACAGTTCCTGAGATCACATATTCATCGGCTCCATAAGGATATTTATACCAAAGCCCGAATTCTTTGTCTAACAAGAAAGTATAAACTGTACCATTTCTTAGATCTGTTGCTGGAACAGATTGATCATTGGACATTTCTTTTATTTTATAAGCAGGAAGTCTTGCTGAATTAACTACCTGAAGAGTTGGCTCTTTAAAATAATAAGATGCAACCAAGCCAAATTTTTTATCAGCAGGTGCGAGTGATTGGCAACCAGAAAAAACGCCCGTATTAAATGAACATGATTCCTTACCTAAACATTGATTTAGAGATTGTATTAACGAGCTTGGGTCGTTGCAAGATCCATATTTTAAAACTAAAGATTCTGTTGTAGCAAAATTTATTGTTGGATTTCCATATGACGCGAAGAAAATATCACTAACGAACGTTCCAGCTGGAATACCGCTTAATAAAAAATCAGTTGGTGAAGAAGCGGAGACATTACCAGATAAAATTCCCGTGGTTTTTTGAGCGGTTTGGTTGATTGGAGAATATTGCATTTCGCCAATAAAATAAGGTCCAAAAACATTTGAACTTAATCTAATCTCTAGATTTTCAACATCACTAACTTTTGCTGAAGCATTGTAAGTATTTTCAACTCCACCACCGCCAGCTCCACCACCGCCACCGCCGGCTATAGCGATAATTCTTTTATCCATTGTTGCTATCATTGAAGCTGAGCCACCGCCACCTCCGGAACCAGAAGTGCGCGAAATAGTTGTTGCACTTCCACCATTTCCACCATTTAAAAATCCAATTGTACTGCTTATTTTTCCACCAGCTCCACCAGCTCCTAACGTCGAAACTCCAGCTTGGATTACATAAGTATTAAATGTGGCGAGCGTGTTACCGGTTGCAACGCAAGAAGATTCTGTGCAGGTCGAGGAAACTCCTGTTACCGCTCCTTTTCCAGCAGTGGTAACCGGATTTGCGCAAGTATATGTAACGATTCCGGAATATCCTGGTTTGTCGCAACTAGTAGTTTTGTTGACACCATATTCTAAATTAGTTTTTGCCAACATTCCAAATCTATCGGGAAGATCACAAGTGACGGGCGCACAAGGATTCAAAGTTCTTAATTCGCCAATCTTACTACCTCCTAAACATGAATATGAAGGAAGCTTAAGCGGATCGACTTGATAAAATCCGTTCTTACAAGTTGTTGTTTTATACTCACTTCCAGTCCAATCAACGCTAGTACCATCAATATTTGAATTTAATGAAAACTGACTTCCCGTAGCCGGAATTTGACAAGTGATTCTTTGACAAGAGCCTTGAAAATTCAATATTCCACGATGTTCTAATTGCGCATTATCCGAATACGCACATGTATATCTAGGTCTAGTTGCAGCGTTTTCATAATAATAACCCGCTCCACAATCTAGTAAAACCTCATCACTTGAATAATAAACCCATTGTCCATCTTTAGTGGTATTTTTTTTGGTTTCTGGATTATTTGGAATTAAGCATTGTATATATTTACATTGCGCAATCCAATTAATTTGCCCAGCTTCTGTGCATCGAAATTTTGCTTGACCCCAAAGACCATTATTAGGTAAACAGTTAAATGTTTGATCTTCGCCATTTTGAAAATTATAAATAGTACCACCAAAATCAACGCAAGTTATTGCAACGCAAGTATTTTGAAGAGCAACGGTTGAAGGATTTCTTTTTTCAGCATTTGCAACGCATGTATAAGTTGCATCTATCTGCGTAGGACCCGAGGAACTAAATAATCTTCTATAACCACTACCACATGTATATGGTTTAGGGTTACTAAGTGGTGCATAAACTACTTCTCTATATGGAGGATTTCTATTTGCCACGGGAACTAAATTTGAATTTGCTTCAGGAGGTAAATTACATTTTATTGGGGTGCAAGAGCCTGAGGTATCTGCAGTTGTTGCGCTCGTGCAAGTGTAATTAATTGTTCCGTAATATCCTTCACCACAATCAAATTGCCCAGTAGCTGATTTACCAGGTTGCGCAGCATATCCAGTTCCTGGTGGGACTGTACAAGAAATTGCGGTGCAAACACCTGCTGGAGAACTTTTACTATATCCCGGAGAACAACTGCAATTAGATGTTAAGGTAAAAATTCCCAAACTAGATGCTGGGTTTGTTGCTACTGTGCAAGTATAAGTAGCAGTTGAATAACCAGTGCCTGAGCATGAAATTGATCGAGGTGAATTACCTGTATAATTTAAATTGGTTAAAGTAGTAGCTATAGGTAAACCATTATAGGCAGTTGGGCTAGTACATTTTATTGGAGTACAAGAGCCTGAAGTTGTTGAAGCTCCTTTAGTTGATGCGGTATTGGCGCTCGTGCAAGTGTAATTAATTACTCCGAAAAAACCCGCGTCACAATTAAAAAAACTTTTACCTGATTTAATTCTTTCAATATATCCAGTTCCTGCTAAGACTGTGCAAGTGATTTCTGAACAAGCGGTTCCGCCTGGGGTATAAGTTCCTGTTCCAGTACAAGTGTAAGTTGGAGAACCAGCAAATCCAGTTTTACAAGTTAATAATGTTGGGGTAGTTGTGTAATTTACTGAAGTTTGAGTTACATTTGCAGTGTCTGGAACAGAACATGTAATTTGCGCACAAGAAGAAGTGAAGCTTGCTTGAGCACCATTCGTTGTGCAAGTATATGTTGGTGAGCCAGCAAAGCCAGACTTACAAGTAACGCCAGATGTTGCTGAGGTAGCAGAATAATTGACCGAAGTTTGGGTTATATATGCACTGGCTGGAACGGGACAAGTTATTTCGGTGCAAGATCCAACTACAGTTGCATTTCCACCATTAGTAGGGCATGTATAAGTAACTGTTCCGGTAAAACCTGTTCCGCAGTTAACTGAACCAGAACCAGAGCCATTTTGAGCGGCATATCCAGTTCCAGCAGGAATAGTGCAAGCGTTATTAGCACATGCACTGCCATTCCAATGTCTATTGGCATTACAAGCGCAATTATCAGAGTACCTAGTATAAGAATTTTGTCCGCAATCTCTATAATATTGTATTTGAATTCGATCGATATTGTCATTCATGCTTTGGTATCCTTTGTAACCTTCCTTGCATCTGTGAGCTCCTAAATTAGGAATATTTGAATCGAACCAATCGGTCCATTCGTCTGTTTCGTTCCAGCATTCAAATCTAGCGCGGGTATAATTCCAAAAACTAATAGAACTTAGCCAATCATCTTTCACATAGAAAGTCGGCATATCATAGCCAAGACTACTTGTACTATCTCTTTTTTGTTTTCCATACTCTTTGTCTCCAAATCCCCTTACTCCCATGTATATGTTGGGGGCAGCTTGAATCATTGGACAATCACATTTATAATTAATATTACCAGAATCCCAATTCGAACAATTCCCAGTTAAATTATGCTCGCCATGATTAAAACTTCCGCATTTTAAAACTTGTGCATACCCTTCTGAAATAAAAATATCGCTAATTTTGCTAAATATTTTGGCAAGAGGGCTTTTTATAGAGGAATCCCGGTCGATTATTTTGGTGTTGTGAGCAATTACTTGATCTGGATTTAACTGATAATTTTCAAGCATTTTAATCGCAAGATTAGTTTTTTTTGTAGGCTCGATAATTTCAATAGCTGGTTGAATTATATTGGGATCTAGAAATGAAACTGGAGCAGGAGCGCATTTAGTTTTTCCAGCGCCACCACCGCCACCAACATAAATTTTTAAAGTAGTTCCGCTTTTAACTTTAAAAACTCCCCCCGTCATTTTAGTGCCACTAGCGCCGTTAGTTCCTTGCGTCAAGCCTTGTCCACCGCCACCGCCACCCGCGCCACTCATTTCATATTTAATATAGACATCATCTACACCCGCAGTACCCTGTGAAACTACGTGATTATGTTCTCCCGTCTGAAGATAAACTCTAGGTACACTGCTAGCTCTAGTAAAATCTTGATCCAATGATTCAATAATTGTAACCGAACCATTTTGACCATTAAAACTTCCGGTATCAGCTACTTTTAAATCAACTTTAAGGCCTTTATTTAAGGCATCTGATAAAGTTGGCGCTTTCACATGAAAAGATTGATCATAAAATGACTTTCCCGAAGTGCCATTTATATTTATTGAACTCTCTATAGAGCCTCCAATACCTGGAGTATTGCCACCTCCACCACCACCACCAGAACCAAAGCTATTAACAACAGCATCGTTATTTTGTTGTCCATTTATTCCATTGCCAAGATTTGTTCGTATGCAAGTACTATCAGTTGCATCGTAACTTGTAAAATCAGATAAGCTTATGGAGCAAGTAGTTTTTCCGATACATTTGTTAGCAAAAATTAATTTAGAATAAGGCGAACGACAAGTTAGATTTTCTGCAAGATTTTCTTTTGAAGAATATTCGGGAGTTCCAAAACTTGAAAAGTTAATTTTTGACCACACATTTTGACTTCCCGCATCCATAGTAACTGGAGCGCTACTGTTAAACAAATAAAATAAAGTTTTCACACCTTCTTGAGAACTACTTGAAGCAACAGATTGAGATTGAGCATTCGAAGTTCTTATTTTAAGATTATAATAAGTACCATCATCATTGTTTTCCGAGGGAGTTAAATTTTCACCAGCTCCAGCTGTTGCAACAAAAGTTGCTCCATCGCTTGCATCGGCTATCGCATCATAACTATCCGATGTCGTAAACTCCGTATCACCACTAGCTCCGACCGCTAAATATCCAAAATCTTTTTTAGCTCCTTCATTGTCAAATAACGGTGGGTAAGGATATTTAAAATAACCGTTGGAACAACCCGTTGATGATTCAACTACCGATTTACCCACTTGAGCCGTTGATTTCCTCCACAGGGAATATCCGTGAGTGGGACTATCTGCAACAACAGGATTTGAAACCTCTCCGCAATCAGAAATGCATGGATTTATAAGACTCCTCCAATTGCCCAATGAACTACAAATAAGCTGAGGACGAACATTGTCATTTATAGAATTATAGCCCATCCTACTGTTACATGTTCCAGTAATTTTGTGTTGATCATTTTGATCACTTGTGGGATAATTACTATCACTTCGCAAAGCATATCCGATTGGAAAAGAAGCTCCTCCGGATTTTTGCCACAAAAAGTTTAAAACATTATCATTGTCATTATTAATTAGTCTCCAATATTTGCTTGCTCCAGGAGTTGTTGGCGTAATAAGTTCTGCAACATAAATTTGATTTGATATTAAAGAGGCCGATGACTCTGAGGGCAATCGATTCTTAATCAAAAAAGTATTTCCAGACACAAAAGATGCGGGGGCAGAACTCAGATAAACTGGAGCAGGTAAATTGTTGGTTACCTTAAACTTTACTTTATTTGGCATATCCGATATTGACTTCGGAGTGTCTGGGTTGGAAATAACTTTTGTTGACGAAACAGACAAGGCATAATCATTCATATTAAATGCGCCGGCTTCAGCTGGCTCATCGAAGAGAATAGGAGGGCAAGTTATTCTCTCGCAAGAATTTGTTACACCTTCCCATTCTCCGAGTTGATTACAATTTCTAGTTGGAGAAATTCCCCCCGTAAATCCTTTATATTTACCAAACAATGAATTAATAGCCTTAATTTTGTCAATTGATAATGGTTTTTCATTAGTAGTTTCTGTTAATTTATAAGAATTAAGTGCGCTAAGCAATGTTGGATCAGGAACCTCGATTAAGGACATTGCATTAAAGCCGTTAGTGGCATTTTTTTTTGCATATCCAACAATACATGAAGTTGCAGTAGATGACTCTTTAAGAATCGTAGTTTTTTGAAACAAATTCCAATTTGCATATCCTTCGTAAAAACCTCGTAAGGAACCAACTGGCGAGTTTGTTGAGTCGTAATTTGGGGGATATTGACCAAGTGAATTAGCGCCAGGATTTGAAGTTGGTAATTTTTTAGCAGGGCAAGCATACATTTTACAAGAATTTGAAAAATTTTGCCAAACGCCATTTGAATCGCAATTGGCAGTTGGAAAATATTCATCAATTTTATTTTTATAGAAACCACTGCATTTTCCCTTTAAATTAGGAGTGCCAGCATATGCCACTTCAAATTCTGCATTATTAGTATTGCTTCTTAAACTGCCTTGTAAAATTATTGAAGCTTGTCTCAGAGTATGAGAAGGGTCAGGATTTCTTAAAAAGCTTGGTCCAACAAAAAATAGATCACTTACGTCGCCATTTCTTCCATATGAAATTGCGGGACAGGATTTCAAATAATTTGTTATAGATTGGCACAAACCAAGTTCGTGCGGAGTTGCTAAACTACTTAATGGAGCACTACTTTGTACTTTTTTACAACAACTAGCTCTTAAGCAACGAATATCATTGCAAGTTGGACAATCTGGATCTTTTGTACAACTTCCAAGCTGTTCATTTGTGGTAATATTTCTTTCAACATATATTTTTTCACTTGAATCATCTAATTTTTTTATTCCACTCACAATGCAAAATTCATTAAACCAACCATGATAATTAGGGTCTTCAGGAGCATTAAATCCTTTACCCACTCCAACTGAAGTGTTTAAAGTTTGATTTTCTGCGGTAAGTTCATAACCTTTTCTCAAATTACATTTTATGAGCAATTCATTTCTACAATAATCACTCACAATTTCTTTTTGCTGAATAATTCCTAAATTCAGATCATAATTGTTTTTTTCTATAATTAACGATTTCTCATTTTCAACGCATTCATTATTGAGAAGCGTGCACTCATCTCTTTCAATACAAATTGGAAATCCTTGACTAGTAATCTCTAAGCATTTTTTTAAATATTCTTTGCTGTTAATTTTATCCGACATCTCGTCAAAAACAAATTCTTGAGTTGACAGACCAGTAATTGAGGAATGCCAATCTCCTTCATCTCCTAAAAAACCAACTTGAAAAGCAAGACTGGTATGAGCTGGCGATGGAGAAGTATTAATCGAAGCTCTAGTTGGTTTTTTTCTATTTACGCATTCTATAACTTGTTCTTTAAATATTGTAAGGTCCGCCCCTGAAAAAATTTTTTTATATAAGCATAATTTAGGCTGAGAACCAGCGGATTCTTTTTTTATAAAAACTGTCTGAGACATATCTATTCCTGAAATTCCAGTATTAGCAGCTTTAATTATATAATCTCCACTTTTATTTGATGAAGCATTGTTAATTTTAATAATTTTGTAGTTAGTATTTAAATCAGACAGAGATTCTCTTAGGGTTGAGCTAGAACCCATTATTTTGCCGTATTTAATTGTAATAGCTGGTTTAAAGAAATCAGTTTCATCGACGGGATCGCAATTGGTTCCCGATGTCGCAATTCTACATTTATCTACAATTTCAACCGATGGTGTAAAAAGCCTTTCGGCATTTGATGGAGTAGCGATAGAAGGGAACGCTGGCGCCGGAATTCTTTGTTGATGTTGAATACAATCCGAAGTTTCAAAGTATCTTTTAACATTAAATTTAACCCTACCAATAGTTTGATTAACTGGTTCTTTGGTTTTGAAATCTATATGGTAAGAGTGCAAATCATCGCCAACACCATATGAATCAATATAATGAGTTTCTTTATCCTCCTCTTTCTCCGGACCCTTAATATATTTAATTATTTTAGAAGTTCTCCAACGATTTGTTTCCATATCGTCACTATTTGAATCAATACCTCCAGAACAACCAATGCCATCTGTATAATTTACATCACTAACGCACATTTTTTTTGTTTTAGTTTTATCACCTGGATCTGGAACTTCAAAATATTCACTTCCATCAAAATATGCCTTTGCCAAATGCCGAGTTGTTATTCCATGAAATTCAAGAACCGCACAAATATAATTAGAAGAATTTTGGGGCTTATAAATTCTAACTCTTGTTTGTTCACTAACCTGATCAAGACCTGTCTCAAATGTTCCAATACATTTGGCGTCCTTATTCCAGTTTTCAAAATTATACTGATTTGTTTGACAATTTTGATTTGAACCTTCTGTTATTTTTAGGGTTCTACAAACATCAATTCCGCATAATTTTGTACAAATTCCGAAAGCGCAAAGAGTTTTACAACTTCTATGTCCGCAACTTGTTTCTGGAGCGCTTCCACTAGCATATCTTAGACAAACCTCTACTTCGTGCGAAACTTTATTATCATCTTCATAAGTGGTTTTAACTTCACCTTTAAAATAGCCAGCATCATCACTTGGAATTCCACGAAAATTATTTTTCATCCCACAAATATATCCGGGTCCAACGCCGGGAATACCAAGATTCTTACCTACAGATGGCGGAGTTATTTCTCGAGAAGCAAAGAAAGTGCCAGCCCAATATTTACCATATCCATGGTAATTCATGTCACCGTGATCCATGAATATATCACCATTGCCACCGGGCTTAATGGTCTTTTCAGTTATTGGGAAACCCCCCATATAGACTAAATACTTATCACCTCCAGCACTTCGCTCTTTTATAGCATCTTTTGGCACATTTGGTCTAAAAAACCAAGAAACATATTCGTCATCTGAATTGCTGATCTTTTTCTCCATACTCTTATTCACAAAGCATATTGGATAAATTTTATTGGCCTTGTTAACGCAATTTATGCTATTTTTATAACAATATATATCGGAATTTCGAGCACAAATTTCTTGTGGTGACTCGCATTCTTGACAATATGATGCAGAATTGCAATCATAAGGAGCAGTACGATATTTTTTATAATCAGCACACTCAATCCTCTGAGAAGCGTTGCTTAGTGGACATAATAAACTAGAATTGTAATAAAAAGAATCCTTATCCTCTAAATCATTCATTGAATCCCCAAATATTCCTTTTACATGAGCTTCTAAATATTTAATCTTAGAATCGCCACTACCATAAAAAGTAGAACTAAGAATGGTTTCTATTTCTTCGGTATCTCCTCTGTTATAGCAAGGCTTACCATCTAAAAGATAATCCCTAAGATAGGGGTTTTGAGAGTTACTTATTGCAGTGAATTGCGAATGACTAAAGTTTGTATATTCTTTGGGAATACAATAATCTGCAGATGATTCACCATTATCTTTACTAAAAATATTTTTAGAGTTTTTCAATTCTGTATCAGATAATTTATGACACTCAATTTTATCACACCCAGGATTACTTAATAAAGATGTGCGATCGCTATAGCTGTGACATGTCTTTTTTTTATATCCAACATATTGTTGCTCAGAAGCAGAATTAAAATTAACGCAATTTATGTTATGCCGAGGATCAGTTACTTCATGACATTCCTTAACGCAATTTTGAAGATTAGTTTGCGAGGGTTCGCAAATAGGCAAATCAACGACGTCCAAACAGCTTTCCCGTCTATCTAGTCGATTAGCTTTGTTAAAATGTTTTATTTTATCCGCAGTTACTCCAGGGTAATCAAGGCATAATGGCATTGCATATCCATTAAACTCAAGAACGCAATGTTCTCCGATTGTTTTTAATGTGGATGTGTTACAAGATTTCAAACAATTAAAACCTTCCATAAAGAATTTTGCTTCAGAAATATGCTTTCCCGGATCATCATTACAATCCGCTAAACAATTAACTCCCGGTCTCCGATATTCTTGAGCTGGGATCAAGTTGCATGGCGCAAGTTTGCAATTAAATCCGAGTATTGGATTATTGATTAAGTGGCAATAGAATTTTGTATCCGTTGTTAAACAAGATATTTTGTCTCTCAGTCCATTTTCGCATTTTTTTGGATTAAGTTTTTTTTCATTAGCGGTGTCATGAAATACATTTGAATAATTAAGACAATTGGCAACTATTGGTGGATCTACTGTTAGATTTTCTAATGACGCATCTATTGGCTCTATCCCATCTGGA
>CAMDCJ010000038.1 GCA_945890035.1 Rickettsia typhi | reverse complement strand
TGATTTTCGGGAATAATAAAAATATTTTTTGGACTTGATAAAAAATTATTTAATAAAAAATTTTTTACCAAATTTTCGGCAGTATTTTTGCCGGATTCGGATAAATTGTTAAAGCCCGCCGGATAGCAATTGGTATCGATCGCGCTGATTTTATATGAACTGTGACGCAAATCAATCGAGTTATAAAAAAAAGCCGGATTTGCTTTAAATTTTTGTACAAAAAAATCATCAATTGCGGATTTATTTTGGTGAATTTTTTTTGCGATGGTGTTGATTATTGTCATGATTAATTAGTAAAATTTTCAGCGTAAGATTTGGGTTTAATTTTTAATTCTTGTGGCTCAAAAACTTCATATTCAAAATTATTTTTAACGGCATATTCGATGGCGTCTTCTTTGTTTGAAAACTCGAATTGCAATTGCGTTTTAGTGTCGTCGCAAGAAACCCAGTGCATCAGGCTATCAACCGAGCGCGAATTGGTTTCTTCGATTGGTTTGGCGAGCCATTTTTTACAATTTAATTTGCCAGATTGCATCGCAGATTTGGTTTTACGATAAATTATTATTTTCATAAAAGTTTTATAAAAAATTTAGGTTTTATAGTTAATTTATTTTAGAACGATAAATATCTTTATGGAAGAAATTTTATTTTTTTGAATTAAAAATTTTTAAAAAACGACTTAAAATTCCAAAGAAAATTAAGGCAACGCCAATCCAAATTAGCGAAATCATCGGTTTAAAATAAGCGCGAATGGCATAATTATTTAAGTCATCTTTAGTGCCAATAACAACGTATAAATCATAGAGCGGATGATGGTAAATCGCGCTTTCATTGGTGGTTTGGTCGGAAATCGGATAAAGCCGTAATTCGGGTTTTAAAGTTGTGATAATTTGGTCATTTCGTGATACTTCAAAAACGCCAATGCGCGCAATAAAATTTTTGTCGGCGCGATAATCGAGGCCAGAAAATTTAATATTAAAATTGTTAATCTCAAAAGATTGATTTTGTTGTAAGTTAATTTCTTTAATCTCGTCGCCCGAATTAGAAATTATAACGCCAATCATAATTAACAAAAAACCGCCATGCGCAAGGGTTGAAATGAGTTTTTTTGAATGATAAAAATTCAAAATTAAAGCATAAATTGCTAAAAATAAATTTAATAAATTAAGCCATTCAATATTTTGAAAAATATAAAAAATTATTGAAGTAATTAGGGCTGAAATCGTGAAAATTATTGCGTTAGAAAGTTTTAATATTTTATTAAATTTAATCGAATTGGCGATAAAAAATATAAAAAAAGGCACGAGCAAAATTCCAAAAACTTGATTGTAATAAGAAGCGCCGATGCTGATAAATTGATTAAATAAACCTCGAGATAAAATTGGGTAAAGCGTTCCAATTAAAACCACGAGGAGGGCGGTGATAAGGAAATAATTATTGGCCATAATTAAAAATAATTGACGATTTTTTTGTAAATTATTTTTGGAAATTTTGGTAAAATTTAAATTTTTAGCAAAAATATATAAACCAAATCCGCCGATAATCGAAATTAACAAAATTATGAAAAAGCCACGGTTGGCGCTGATGGCAAAAGAATGAACTGAAGTTAAAACGCCGGAGCGAGTTAAAAAAATTCCGAGCAAACATAAAATCATGGTGAGAATTGCTAAAAAGGCGCTCCAAGATTTCATGGCAGAATTTTCTTTGGCGAGTTTTAAGGCGTGAATTAAAGCGATTGCCGAAATCCACGGCATTAATGAAATATTTTCGACCGGATCCCAAAACCAATAGCCACCCCAACCAAGTTCACGATAAGCCCACCATGATCCAAGCGCTATTCCCAAAGTTAAAATTATAAATGAAAAATAAACTAAATAGCGCATTGATTTTATGGCTTTTTCATTGAAATCTTTGGCGATCAAAGCGCCAATTGTAATTGCAAAAACAAGACTAAAGCCGAGATAACCCGCATAAAGCATTGGCGGATGAAGGGCTAAGCCAATATCTTGTAAAATTGGATTAAGTCCAAGCCCATTTTGTGGCGCTGGAAAAATTCTTGAGAAGGGATTTGAAGTTATGGCGGTGTAGGCGCAGAAAAGGGCGATAATAAATTTTTGCGTGGCGATGGCGTTGATTTTTATAGCATTTGGTAATTTGCTAAAAAGTGCCAAAATCAAATTATAAAAAGATAATACCGAAATTAATAATAACATTGAACCTTCGTGATTGCCCCACGAGCCAACGATTTTGTAGAGTAGGGGCTTGAGATGATGTGAATTTTGATAAACATTGCTGACCGAATAATCGGAAATTATAAAGCTATAAATCAGAAAAATTTGTGAAGCGATTGACGAAGCAAAGCTTACGACGCAAAGCATTAAATAGATTTTTGAAAAATCTTCATCTCGATATTTTTTTTGATAAAAAAAATAGAAAAAAGCTCCAAATAAAGTTGTCGATAGATTTAAAATTAACGATGCAAAACCAAGATTTGGAGCCATTTCAAATTAAATTTTTGATGAAATAAATTTTTTCACCGTTTCAAGATTATTTTCGAGAATTGTAAATTTTTCTTCTCTTTTAAATAAGTCGTTTAAAAAATGAGGCAATTGCGGTTGTGGAGTTTTGGCGATTTCAATTGAATCAGGAAATTTAGCCGGATGAGCCGTTGCCAATGTAACAACCGCTTCACCGTGATAATCAGAGGTTTCCATAAATTTTTCGGTGGCTAAGGTGCCAATTGCAGTGTGTGGGTCAAGAATTTCACCGGTTTTTATGTAATATTTTTTGATGGATTCGATGGTTTCGGTATCGTCAATTTTAAAAGCACAAAAATCTTTGCGAATATTTTTATGAGCTTCCGAAGGCATTTTCAAAATTCCAGTTCTTAAGAAATCATTGATTATTTCGGGAGTTTTTTGTTCAATTTTTTGAGCTTTTAGAGCATCATAAATTAATCTTTCAAAATTGCTGGCGACTTGAATATTCATACTCGGAGACAAGGTTTCAATCATGTCTTTTTTGCTGTAATCATTATTTTCAATGAAGCGCGTTAAGATGTCGTTGGAGTTGGTGGCGATAATGAGTTTGTTAATATTTAAACCCATTTTTTTTGCCAAAAATCCGGCATAAATATCGCCGAAATTGCCACTTGGAACCGAAAATGAAATTGGAGTTTTCTCGTCGCACGCTAAACGCAAAGCGCTATAAAAATAATAAACAATTTGCGCCATAATTCGGGCAAAATTAATCGAATTTACCGCGACCATTTTTTTGCCATTTAGAAAATCTTGATCGGCAAACATTTTTTTAACTAAGCTTTGACAATCATCAAAATTGCCATTTAGCGCGATATTAAAAACATTATCTTTAATAACGGTTGTCATTTGACGGCGTTGAACTTCGGAAACTTTTTGATGTGGATACATAATAAATATTTCAGCATTTTTGCAATGCATGCAACCTTGGATCGCGGCCGATCCGGTGTCGCCCGAAGTGGCGCCAATAATTACAATTTTTTGATCACGAATTTTCAAAAAATAATCCAAAACATTGCCCAAAAATTGCAAAGCAAAATCTTTAAAAGCTAAAGTTGGTCCATGAAATAATTCGAGCAAATAATGATTTTTATCAAGTTGTTTAAGAGGCGCTATGGCTTGATGCGAAAAGGTCGAATAAGATTTATCAATAATTTTTTTATATTCATCATTAGGAATTTCATTATCAATAAAAATTCGCGTAATTTCAAAAAATAATTCTTGATAAGACATTTTTCGCAATTCTTTAAGTTTTTTTTCGTCAAAACTTGGTAAAAATTCGGGAATGTAAAGCCCGCCATCAGTTGCTAAACCTTGAAATATTACATCTTCAAAATTTAAAATTGGCGCGGATAATCGAGTTGAAATAAATTTCATTGTTTGATTTTTGAATTAAAAAACTTTAATGTGTATTTATAAATAAAAATTTTAGGTAAAAAATCCTTATATGTCAACTATCGCAAATAATATTAACCAGCAAGATAGACCAAACCACTTATATAGAAGTGGCGTCGGCATCCTGCTTGTAAATCAAAATAAAAAAATTTTTGTTGGCAAAAGAATTGACAATCAATCGGATTCTTGGCAAATGCCTCAAGGTGGCATTGATGTGGGCGAGGATGAAGATGTGGCAATGTTTCGTGAGTTACAAGAAGAAACCGGAATTTCTAGTCAATTTGTAAAAATTATTAAAAAAAGCGATAATTATTTTTACTATGATTTGCCGTATAAATTGCAAAAAAAATTTTGGGGTGGAAAATATTTAGGACAAAGGCAAAGATGGTATTTGCTAGAGTTTTTAGGCGATGATTCGAATATTAATATTACTACGCAAGAGCCAGAATTTTCTGAATGGAAATGGGTTGAAAAAGTTGATTTGATAAATCTAATTGTTAGCTTTAAACGAGAACTTTATCAACAAATCATTAGCGAATTTACTGATTTTTTATAAAAAATTATGAAAAAAGAAATTAATTTTTATGAAGTTGATGAGGGTGTTGTCAAGGCGATGGGCCCAATACTTCTCAAGATTCTTGATGAAAAAAAACGCGCTATTATTTTTATAAAAAATCTTGATAAAATCAAGGAAATCGATGCTTCTTTATGGAGTTACGGACGAAGTAAATTCATTCCGCATGTCACTATTTTTGATAAAGATTTTGAAAGCGCAGAACAGCCAATTCTAATTTCTAATGAAGAAAAAAATTTAAATAACGCGCATTATTTAATTTTTTTAGACGAGCCAAGTAAAAATTTTCTTAATGAATTTTCGCGTAGTTTTTATTTTTTCGAAAATTCGCCGAATTGCCCAAATATCAAAGCTGATAATTTCTTCAAGAAAGACAAGGGCAAATGGGCGAGAGTTTTGTTATAATGCTAAATTAAACAAAATTTTTTTAATCGTTAAATTTTCAAGTTAATTTAAATATGATAAATTGTAAGTCGTTGAATAAATCGGTTTATTTAGCGACATTTATAATATTTATTGTTTGAATTATTGTTTACGGGGGCCTTCAAAGTTAAGGTTAGAGCTATCTTTAAAGCTCTTTATAATTCTCATCTTTTGCTAAATAAAAAACGCGCGCTTGTAAAAAGCGGAACTTTTTTTGCGAAATTGGATCAATTAAGTGGGTGAGTGTTTCAGCGCGAACCATTAACAAGTTTTCTCATTTCTTTTGCTGTAGTTGGCACTGGATTTGGCGATGTACTTGGTACTGCTGTAACTGGTTTCACAAGGCCACTTAATCTCCAATCAACTGGTTTTGGTATTTGTTGATTATCTAGGTTTTTTTTTGGAGGATTAACCCCGACTCTAACTACTCCCATCGCCATGAGTGCAAATATACTTTCGTTCCAATTTTGTGCTTGAGATGGGGTTAATGAATTATTCACGGGAGGATTTCTATACATATTTTAAATTTAATTAATTAAATATTTTTAAATTATTTTAAAAATATTCAAAACAAATTTATAAATTGTCAAGTTTAAATTAATTAATAGAATTTATATAAATTTATTGCCCAATAAAAAGCGTTGAAATTTTTTCGACTTTTTTAGTTTCTAAATCTTCCAAAATCATTTCAATTAAAAGTTGATCTTCGGTAATCTCGTTAATTTTTTGCACCGGAATTGTAATAAAAATCTTTAAGTCAAGCGCGGTTTCGGCGGGTATTGTAAGATTATTTTTATCATGATTAGAAATTTTAATTTCGGCAAAATTGGGATTAGTAATTGACAAAGAAAATTGTTTATTTTCATGATTTTTGTTAATAATTTTAAGATTATAAACATTGCGAATAGAGCCGTCACTCATGGTTATAAACAATGGATTGCGTTCTTGAAAAATTGAAGTTTCGATTTGAGGTTTATGAATCAAACTTATTAACATAAAAGTGGAAACTAAAATTAAAATCGCGCTATAATAAAAAGTGCGCGCTTGTAAAAAACGGAACTTTTTTTGTGGAATTGGATCAAGTAGGTGGGAGAGGGTTTCGTAGCGAATTAAACCTTTGGGTAAGCCAACTTTATGCATTACTTCGTCGCAAGCATCAATGCACAAACCGCAAGCAATACATTCCATTTGTAAACCGTTGCGGATATCGATTCCCGTAGGGCAAACCACGACACATTGTTTGCAATCAATGCAATGTCCGCGATTTTCAAAACTCTCGCCACGATGCCATTTTGCTCGGTCTTCGCCACGCTTTTTATCGTAAGAAATTATTAAGGTGTTATCGTCAAACATTACGGATTGAAAGCGCGCGTAAGGACACATATAATTACATACTTGTTCGCGGGCAAATCCCGCCATTAAATATGTCATAAATCCAATTCCTGAAATCCAGCCAATAATTTTTAGCGATATTTCGTTAAAGTTGAAATTTACTATTTTTTTTATCAGTGATAAGGAGTCGTTAAAATAATTTACAAAAACTAGCCCAGTGATAAGAGAAATAATAATCCACGATAAATGAGTGAGGGTTTTTTTGTAAAATTTTTTAAAATTACTCTTACGATCTAATAAAATTCTGTCGTTGCGATCGCCTTGAAAAAAACGCTCGATAGCAATAAAAATATCAGTCCAAACCGTTTGAGGGCAAGAATATCCGCACCAAACTCGACCAAAAAGCGAGGTTACAAAAAACAAAGCGACGGCGGATAAAATTAAAATTCCCGCTAGATAAAAAACTTCTTGCGCCCAAATTTCAATGAAGAAAAAATAAATTTTACTATTAGTGATATCGATTAGAATAGCTTGATTCGGAGCGCTTGGACCGCGTTCAAATCGAATGAATGGCGAAAAGCAATAAATGCTTAAAAACAGAAGATTTAAACGCGATTTCAATTTGCGGAATCTCCCTTTAACATTCTGTGGATAAAGTTTTTTTCGAGCAATAAAAAATTTTTCAAGCATTTTTCTAAACTAAATTAAATTGTTTGACAAATGTATTTTTATCAAATATATTGGAGAATCTTTTTTACAAATTTACAAAAAATTTGTTTAATTTACTAGCTATAATTTATAATATATGTTTGCAATTGTTGAGACGGGTGGAAAGCAATACCGCGTTGCCCCCAATGATAAATTAATTGTCGAAAAACTTGTGGGTGATGTCGGCACGAAAATTACTCTTGAAAAAGTTTTACTCGTTAATAGCGAGAAAGGCGAATTAAGTGTTGGAGCTCCATTTATAAGTGGTGCACAAGTTGAGGCTGAAATTCTTAAATCTTTTAAAAATGATAAGGTAATTATCCTTAAAAAAAGAAGAAGACAAAATTCGCGCAGAAAACGCGGACATCGTCAACAACAAACATTGTTGAAAATTTTGTCGATTAAGGCATAGCAAATTTTAACTTTTTAATTTAAATACTATGGCAACAAAGAAAGCGGGCGGAAGCTCGCGAAATGGACGCGACTCAGCGGGCAGAAGGCTCGGCGTCAAAAAATATGGAAGTCAATTAGTTAAAGCTGGAAACATTATAGTGCGTCAAAGAGGCACTAAATGGCACCCAGGAGAAAATGTTGGAATTGGTAAAGATCATACAATTTTTGCAAAAATCGCTGGTATCGTTGAGTTCGTAAAAACAACTCGCAAAAACCGCATTTTTATTAATGTAGTTCCAGTTGCAGTTGCAGTTGCAGTTGCAAACTAATACCAAATTAATTTTTATCTTAAAATTAATCGCTTAAATTTAGAGCGATTTGAAAAAATTATTTTTCTTAATTTAGAATTTTTAAGTAGAAGTTTCACAATTAATTAAAAACATAAAAAGGCACTAAATTATTTAAAAAATATTAGTGCCTTTTTAATGTCTTTTATCTCAAGCGGACGTGGCGAAATTGGCAGACGCACTAGACTTAGGATCTAGCGCCTCACGGCATGTGGGTTCAAGTCCCTCCGTCCGCACCAAATCTAATTTAAACAATTAAACAATCCGAATTAAAAAGTTTTTTGGTTGTGCAAATTTGTCAAATCTTGAAGCATCATAATGTTTTTAAACTAGAAGATTTTGAGTAAAACTACAAATTTCTACAAACTCTAAAAAACTTCAGGCTCTAGCTCCCCCCTTGAGGGTTATTTGCGTTAAAAAAATAGCCTAAATGGCTATTTTTAGCAAACTACAGGCTAAAATGTTTTTTTCGGTAGTTAAAACTTTTAGCCGTGGGGGGTCAAAAAAGCTTAGATAATCAACGGTTTTGAGCCGAAGTAAAAATTTCTAAAAATAATTTTTCAAAAAAGACTATTTCTTGATTTAACTTCTTAAACTAAAAAAATATCCTAATTTTTCTTAAAAAAACCATCCAAAAATAAAAAACAACCTAAAAAATCATCGATTTTTGTTAAAAAAATTTCTAAATTTGTGGATTCAAAATAAAAACAAGAAATTAACTTTTTTAGAATTTTTTTTGCGGATAAACGTTTCATCTTTTTCTTCGAAAAAGATTCACGACTGGGATTGCGTCGCTTACGCTCCTGATCCCGTTCTTCGCTAAAAATAGCCGTTTAGGCTATTTTTTAAACGCGAATAACCCCTCAAGGGGAGAGTTAAAGCAACAATAAATAAAAAACCAAAAATTTATCGCCGAAAATAAATGCGATACTTATAATCTCAAAATCACCCAAGAAAGAAGTGATTAATAATATAAAATTCTGAAACAAAAATTTAGTCTAAGAAAATTTTTATTGCTAAATTATTAATCTAAAAATAATTAAAATAATTTGTAAAAAAACTTTTGTTAGAAGCACTTTTTTATTAACAGAAAATTTTATAAATTAGTGATTGCATTTTTTTTATACATGTTAAATTATCAATGTTAATAAAATAATAATTCTTTAATAAAAATAATAAAAACACTATGGAAATAGCAGTTAAAAATGTCTTAGATGACAAGTTACGCAAGGATTTTCAATTGAATATTCCGGCACAATTAATTAATCAAAAAATTAATGATCACATAACTCAAATCCAGCCAGAATTTTCTATGGAAGGATTTGAAAAAGGACAAGTTCCAGTTGAAACGATCAAAGAAAAATATGGAAAATCAATCATGGCCGAACAATCTGATATTCTAATATCAGAAGCAGTTGGCAAAATTGTGAATGATAACAAATATAAAATTGCTTCATATCCAAAAATTGAATTTAAAACATTCGAAGAAGGCAAGGATTTAAGTCTAGTTGCTTCATTTGAAATTTTCCCTACAATGCCAGAAGTTGATTTTTCAAAAATTACTTTGAACAAATATCAAGCTGAATTTTCCGAAGAAGAATTGGAAGAAATGGCCAATAAATCTTTAAAAGATAAGCTAAATTTTATTGAACAAGATTCAATTTATTTAGCGAATTATGGCGATATCGTTGTTATAAACTACAGCGGTTCTATTAACGGAGTTCCATTTGAAGGTTCAGAAGGAGAGGGCTATAGATTAGAACTCGGATCAAAAACTTTCGTTGCTAATTTTGAAGAGCAATTAGTAGGCAAAATGGTTGGAGAAGAAATTAACGTTAATGTTACTTTCCCTGCCGATTATTTTAGACCAAGCTTGGCTAATAAAAATGCAGTTTTCGTGGTTGATATTACTTCAATTTTGAAACCAGAAAATGTAAAAATCGACAATGAATTCATTCTAAAAACAACTGGAAGCGAAAATATTGAAGATTTGAAAGATGTTATTTTTGATCAAGCTAACATTAATTATTCTGCAACTTGTAGAGCTATTTTCAAAAAAGAATTATTTGATTATCTGGATTCAATCTATAAAATCGATTTGCCAATTGGCTTAGTTAACGAGCAAAGTAAATTCTTGAAAAATATGGTTGAATCAAACGGCCAAAATCCAGAAAAAGGATCTGCTTCTAACGAGGATAAATTAAAAAGCTTGAAATTGTCACAAAGAATGGTTCGTTGCGGACTCATACTTGCTGATATTGCTAGCAAAAATGATATTCAAGTTACAAATGAGGAAGTTGACGAAGAAATTGACAATATCGTCGCGCAATATCCTGATCAAGAAGCTCAAATATTAGAAACTTATAATAAAAATCCACAAGCAATTCAGCAAATTCAAGGCGCAATTCTTGAAGAAAAAACTATTGATTTTATTTTACAAAAAATCAATATTAATGAAATGCGAGTTTCTTCGAAACAAATTGACAGATTGTGGTTTGACATTTCAAACAACCAATAATTAATTACTTTAAATATTATTTTATGAACGATTTATTAGATGCACTAAAATTAGTTACTTTTCCAATTCACAAAGAGGGGTATAAATTTATTTTTATATTTGCAATCGCTACGGCTATTTTGGCCTTGATTAGCAATGTTCTTGGGCTGATTGGCTTGGTAGCAACACTTTGGTGCGTCTTTTTCTTTCGCGATCCTGAAAGATTCGTTCCTCTAGAGGACAACGCCATAATTAGCCCAGCTGATGGCGTTGTCACTAGAGTTGAATATGGTGCAGAAGCCCCAGAAGAACTTGGTTACGGCAAAACAAAATTTAATAAAATTAGCATTTTTCTAAATGTTTTTAACGTTCACGTAAATCGCGTCCCTTTGTCGGGCTCGGTCACAAAAGTTATTTATCGCCCAGGAAAATTTTTAAGTGCTAATGCTGAAGATGCTAGCGTTGAAAATGAAAGAAATTCAGTTGTTGTTAAAAATGCAAATGGAACTGAAATTATTTTTGTTCAAGTTGCCGGTTTAGTTGCCCGAAGAATTATCTCTGATATTAAAGAGGGTCAAGAGGTTGTGGCCGGTCAAAGATATGGCATAATTCGTTTTGGAAGCAGAGCAGATTTATATTTTCCAGAAAATGTTGAAATTAAATCTTTGTTAGGGCAAACTATGGTCGGTGGCGAAACAATTATCGCAAAGATTAACTAAATAATTATTAAAATGCGTTCCTTAAATATTGCAAAACTAGCTTCTAAGAGAGAGGAAGCCCGCATTGGCGGTGGTCAAAAAAGAATTGATGTTCAGCATTCAAAAGGCAAATTAACAGCTCGCGAAAGAATTGAAGTTTTACTCGATCCCGATTCATTCGAAGAATATGGTCTTTATGTCGAACATCGTTGTTCAGATTTCGATATGGAAGATAAAAAACATCCGGGAGACGGCGTCGTCACTGGTCAAGGCACGATTAACGGTCGTTTAGTTTTCGTTTATAGTCAAGATTTCACGGTGATGGGCGGTTCGCTCGGTGAAGCTCATGCTAAAAAAATATGCAATATTCTTGATAAAGCGATGCAAGTTGGCGCATTAGTAATCGGAATTAATGATTCTGGTGGCGCTAGAATTCAAGAGGGCGTTGATTCGCTTGGTGGTTATGGTGAAATTTTCCAAAGAAATATTGATGCCAGTGGCGTCGTTCCGCAAGTCTCTTTAATTATGGGGCCATGTGCTGGCGGAGCTGTATATTCACCAGCTCTCACCGATTTTACAATCATGGTTGAAAATTCTTCTTACATGTTTGTAACCGGTCCCGATGTTGTCAAAACAGTTACTCACGAAACGGTTTCGCAAGAAGATTTAGGTGGGGCTTCGGTTCATGGCTATAAAAGTGGCGTTGCCCATTTAACTTTTAAAAGTGATATTGAAGCGCTTCTTCAAACTCGTCGCTTAATTAATTTTTTACCGCTTTCAAATAAATCAGAATTGCCACAAATTCCCGTCGACGATAATTTTGATCGCGTTGATGTTTCGCTCAATACTTTAATTCCAGAAAATCCCAATCAACCATACGACATGCTTGAGTTGGTTGAGAAAATTCTTGACGAAGGCGACTTTTACGAAATTCAACCAAATTATGCCAAAAATATTATTATTGGTTTTGGCAGAATGGAGGGTCAAACCGTTGGTGTAGTTGCCAATCAACCAATGCAATTAGCGGGTTGCCTCGATATTAAAGCCAGCGAAAAAGGCGCTCGTTTCATTCGTTTTTGTGACGCTTTTAATATTCCAATTTTAACTTTCGTTGATGTTCCAGGATTTTTACCAGGAACCGATCAAGAGCATAATGGCATCATTAAGCACGGCGCCAAATTGCTTTACGCTTATGGCGAAGCCACAGTGCCAAAAATCACCGTTATCACTCGTAAAGCTTATGGCGGAGCCTATATCGTCATGAATTCAAAACATTTGTCGGGAGATGTTAATTTCGCGTGGGCAAATGCCGAAATTGCGGTGATGGGGCCAGAAGGCGCGGTTGAAATTATTTTCCGTGAAGAAGCTAAAGATCCGGTAACCAAGGCTTTGAAAGTGGCCGAATATCGCGAGAAATTTGCGTCGCCTTTTGTCGCAGCGTCTCGTGGCTTTGTTGATGAAGTAATTCGTCCACAAAATACGCGCAAAAGAATTTGCATGTCATTACAAATTTTGAAAAATAAAAAAGTTCAAAAGCCTTGGAAAAAGCACGATAATTTGCCTTTATAAATTTTTTAAATAAATCTTTTCAAAGTGTTTTTGCGCTATTTTTATATTTTCTCTTTGTTGCTTTGTTGGTCGCAAAATGCATTATCTCAAAATGTCGCAAAGCTTAGAAGCTTAAGCTCAGAGCGCCCAAGCAAATCCGACAGCATTTACACTTTAAATCGTGGAAAATTTTTATTTGAAACAAGCTTTTTGAGTAAAACCAAAACCCAAGATTCTAATCAAAAAATTTCTACAACAAGTTTATTTGATTTTAGCACTTTTCGCTACGCAATAGACGATCAAAACGAAATTCAAATAATTCAAAATCCGCTAATTTATAAAAAAATTTCTCAACAAAATTTATCCCAAAAATTTCAGGGCAGGGGCGAAACTTTTTTACGCTTTAAACATAATTTTTTAGGTAATGATGGTGGAACTCTTGGATTTTCTTTGACACCTTTTGTGAAAATAATAAAATCCTCACGAAATGAGACAGGAAGCGACTTAAGAGGTGGTTTGATCATGCCATTTCAAGTAAAAATTTTGGATGATTTAACTTTGGGCGGAATGTATCAATTAAATTATTACAAAACGCAAAATAATGTTAAAAATAATCGCTATTTTGCGATAATTAATGCTTATTATTTATCAAAGGATTTTACAAAAAAAATTAGCTCTTACGCAGAGTTTTATTCTTTAAAAACTTTTGTTAATAAAAATTTTGTTCAAAATTATTTAGATTTTGGCGTTAATTATTTACTCACGCATAACCTAAAACTCGATGTCGGTGCCAATTTCGGCGTTTCAAAAAAGGCTGACGATTTGAATTATTTTTCGGGGATGGCTTATAGGTTTTAGAATTAAATTTGCGAATCAAAATTGGGAATAAGCTTAATCAACGTTTCATCTTTTTCTTCGAAAAAGATTCACGACGGGGATTGCTTCGCTTCGCTCATGATCCCGTTCCTCGCTAAAAATAGCCGTTTAGGCTATTTTTTTAACGCGAAGAACCTTACGCAAATTTAGCTTAATATCGAATCGCTTCACGGCGAGTAAATCGCCGTATTCGCGATAAGTTTTGGTTTTTGTAAATCTTTTAACGCTTGCGGTGTCATCACCTTACGCCCCTACATTTTGCATATATACTCATAAAGTCTACGAGCTCTTGCTCCCCCCTTGAGGGGGAGCAGGCTCCGAGAATTTAACGGTAGTTAAATTCGCGGAGACGTGGGGGGTCAGAAAAGCTAGAGATTTAATGGGTTTTAAG